>NZ_JBQSXG010000083.1:0-13661 GCF_052378005.1 Psychrobacter sp. AOP31-B2-9 | reverse complement strand
GTTTGAGGTGCTAGACTCTCTTGACCAACGGCCTTATGTTCAAGAGAGTCTACGCCTAGCGTTACTGTATTACCTTTTACATTTCCCATCACCTTCTCCTTCCCTAAAAAGTTTATTGAAAAAATCTATAGTGCGATTACAAGTTCCTTAGCTTCGAGTCGTTAATGACTTACATATTAATGACTTACATATTCAGTTATCCTTGATTTAACTTTTAATGGGTTGTGCATAAGCACCAACCTTGCTAGTTTTCAGACCACAACCGACCAAGGCCTCAACCATACGTACTGCAACCGTTACTCCATCAATAACAGGAACCCCTGTCTCTTTTGTCAACCACTCTGTTAAATCAGCCATTCCCGCACAGCCTAATACCACTGCTTCGCAATTATCTTCTTCTACAGCACGTAGAATCTCATCACGAACTTTTTCACGTGCGCCTGAATTAGGTTCTTCTAGTGCAAGTACTGGTATGGCCGCAGAACGTACACGTCGGCATCGATGGGATAATCCGTAACCATGAACCAACTCTTCAATAATAGGTATAGAGCGCGGTAGCGTCGTGACCACACTGAACGAAGTTGATATCATACTTGCCGCTTTTACTGCCGCCTCACAAATACCGAGTACAGGTCCGGAAAAAACCTCGCGGCAAGCATTAATACCTGGATCATCAAAACACGCCACTACCACACCATCGACGCCTTCAGCTTCAGCTTGCTGTACGCGATCCAATAGGCCTGGTACGGATATCGCCTCATCATAATGACCTTGAATAGAAGCCGGTGCATTTGTGCCCGAAGCACTGATAAGAACAGTATCAACACTTACTTTTTGACGAGCACTTTCTACAATTTTATCTGTCATAGATACCGTTGAGTTTGGGTTCATTACTAAAATCTGCATAAAATTTCACTCTTCGTGGTTTTTGATATGGGAAAATAAAATATTGTTAATAATCATTGTTAACTATTTTTGTTAACAATACAATAGATAACTTCATTTTTGTTGTTAAAAGGAGGAGAGCACACTATAATTCCGGCTATGACTACATCAAAAACCAAAAACTTAAAAACGCAAATTGATGAGATGCCAGAACAGGCAATCATTAACTCAATCACGTCTGCAGTATCAGAACAGCGCCTACCTGCCGGAACAAAACTTGGTGAGCAGATGCTGAGTAATTTATTCAACTGTAATAGGGCAAATGTTAGGCGCGCACTCTCGACCCTTGCCACCATGCATGTCGTACAAATACGACCTAACAAAGGTGCATTCGTCGCCACACCCTCTCCTAAAGAAGCAGAAGATGTGTTCGAAGCTCGTCGTACTATTGAGCGCACTTTGGCTTGCAGCGTGATTAAAAATGCCGATGCAGAGGATATCGCTGATATGCGCCGTATGATTGCGTCTGAGGCCGAGGCGCGGAAACAAGGAAATAAGCCTGCGGAGCTACGATTGTCACGAGAGTTCCATATGAAATTAGCAACTATTGCAAAGAACCAAGTACTAGAAAAATTTTTAACCGAACTAACATTGCGCACCACGTTGATTATTGGTTTATATAATGAAGTGGGCTCTTCTAGCTGTGCCGAAGATGAGCATTTAGGTATCGTAAAAGCGATTGAAGCAAGAGACGAACAAAAACTTATTTTATTGATTGATGAGCATCTTTATCATTTGCAGTCTAGTCTTAACTTTGAACATAAAACAAACGCCTTTTCTACATTGGCAGAGCAGCTGACGATTGCTACCACTTAGACATGCTCTGTCTTTTAATTATGCATTTTGTACCTTGAACGTTTTAAGCATTTTGAATCAATTGCAGTAAATTGATTCAAAGTATGACAACTTATTCATATCAAACAGGGTTTTTAAATTTCAAACACACCTTTTCCTGCTCAACACAGACCTTCTTACGCCCTATTTTTAATCAGTGATTTGCCCTATAATAGATGGCTTTGATTGCATTAGCCGTCCTGACAGATTTAGAAATCATCGTTTTACGTATTGAATTGCATGACCATCTTTTTACTATATAACTAGATAAAGACACTACTTATGACCGAATCTATCGACTATAAAGACACGTTAAACCTTGCAGACACGCCATTTGCGATGCGTGCAAACCTCGCCAAGCGCGAGCCAGATTGGCTGGCTGCTTGGGAGGCAGATGATGTATATGGCAAAATTCGCCAATCACGTATCGGTGCTCCTAAATATATTCTGCACGACGGCCCTCCATACGCCAACGGTCAGATTCACTTAGGCCATGCCGTCAATAAAGTACTAAAAGACATTATCGTAAAATCAAAAACCTTATCAGGTTTTGATGCGCCTTACGTACCAGGCTGGGACTGTCATGGTCTACCAATCGAACAAAAGGTCGAAGCCAAAGTCGGTAAAGTCGGCAAAAAAGTATCTGCAACGGAGTTTCGTGGTCTATGCCGTGAATATGCGAGCACTCAAATCGAACTACAAAAAGCAGACTTTAAACGTTTGGGCGTATTCGGCGATTGGGACAACCCTTATCTAACGATGAACTTTCACCAAGAAGCCAATATCGTGCGTGCACTGGCCAAAATCTATGAAAACGGTCACGTCACTCGCGGTATGAAACCCGTCAACTGGTGCTTAGACTGTGGCTCTGCGCTAGCAGAAGCCGAAGTTGAATACCAAGACAAAGTATCCGACGCCATCTATGTAAGCTTTGACGTGCTCGATACTGACAAGGTTGCAGCCTTAGCTGACTTGGGCAATATCGCTGCCATCATTTGGACAACGACTCCTTGGACGTTGCCTGCCAACCAAGCCATCGCCGTCAGCCCTGACAGTGACTATAGTGTCGTCGCGACTGAAAAAGGTAATTTTTTATTGGCTGCCGATCTCGTTGAAACAGCAGTAGAGGAACTTAAATTAGAAAATAAAGGTGTCTTAGCAACGGTATCAGGACGTGAGCTTGAAGGTCTGCGCGCGCAGCATCCATTGATTGAAGACCGCCAAGTGCCGCTTATCTTAGGCGATCATGTGACTACCGATAGTGGTACTGGCTTAGTCCATACTGCACCCGGTCATGGTCTCGACGATTATATCGTGGGTCTTCAGTATAACTTGCCAGTTGAAAACCCAGTGAGCGGCACAGGTGTCTATTTAGATAGTGCTGCGGTGTTTGCTGGTGAACACATCTATAAAGCCAATCCTAAAATCATCGCGGCTTTGCAAGATAACGGTCACTTAATCAACCATACCAAAATTGAACACAGCTATCCGCATTGCTGGCGTCATAAGTCACCAATTATCTTCCGTGCAACGCCGCAGTGGTTTATCAATATGGAAGCCAAAGGTCTGCGTGAGCGTGCACTTGCTGACATTCCTGCCGTCAATTGGACGCCAGCATGGGGACAGAACCGCATCGAATCTATGATGAATGGTCGCCCTGATTGGTGTATTTCACGTCAGCGTACATGGGGTGTGCCCATCACTTTCTTTACTCATAAAGAAACAGGTGAGCTACATCCAAACACCCTTGAGCTGATGGAAGTCGCAGCACAAAAAATCAATGAAGGCGGTGTTGAAGCTTGGTTTGATGCCAGCTGTGAAGACTTCTTGGGCAGCGAGGCAGCTGACTATGATAAAGCAACTGATACCCTAGACGTTTGGTTTGACTCAGGAACGACGCATTTTGCGGTACTTGATCAGCGTGATGAATTGACCAACCCAGCGGATATGTATCTAGAGGGCTCTGACCAACATCGCGGCTGGTTCCAAACGTCATTACTGACATCCGAAGCCATATATGAGCGTCCACCATTCAAGCAAGTATTGACCCATGGTTTTGTGGTTGATGAGAATGGTCGCAAGATGAGTAAGTCACTGGGCAATATCATCAAGCCACAAGATGAAATCAATAAAACGGGCGCAGATATGTTGCGTCTGTGGATTGCCTCTAGTGACTACCGTTACGAGATGAGTGCTGGTAAGACAGTATTTAAAGGTGCAATCGATATGTATCGCCGTATCCGTAACACCTTACGTTTCTTATTGGCCAATACTGATGACTTTGATCCAGCCACCAATAGCGTTGATCTCAATGAGCTGGTTAGCCTTGATAAGTTCATCATTGAACGTGCGCAAACCGTACAAGCTCAAATCGTTAGCGCTTATGATGCAATGGACTTTCACCAAGTCACTCAGCATATCACCGCGTTTTGCTCGCAGGATTTAGGTAGTTTTTACTTAGATATCATCAAAGATCGTCAATACACCACGCAAACTGATGGACAGCCACGCCGCTCTGCCCAAACGGCTATTTATCATATCGCTCATGCGTTGATTCGTTGGATTACACCGATTCTGTCCTTCACCGCGCAAGAAGCGTGGGAAGTGTTAGAAGGTAAAAACGGTAACGAAGCAGGCTATGTATTCACCGAAGAATGGTATGAGTTCCCTGCTCTTGAGCTAAGCACTATCAGCAACGATGATTGGCAAAACATCATGCGTGCCAAAGACATGGTCAATAAACATATCGAAACCGCACGTGGCGAAAAAATCATCAATGCCAATCTCTCTGCTGATGTCACGCTATATGCAGATGGTGCAATGCACGAAAGCTTAGCCAAGCTTGGCGAAGAGCTACGTTTTGTACTCATCACTAGCAGTGCTACCTTAAAGCCAATGAGCGCTGCACCTGCTAAAACAGCAACTACAGAAGCTCAAACAGATAGTAGTACAGAAGAGTCAGCAGACTTGGTTGTAAATATCAGTGCGGCGGCTGGTACCAAATGCGTACGCTGTTGGCATGTCCGTGATGATATTGGTACTGATAGTGCTCATCCTGAGTTATGTGCACGCTGTGTGACCAATGTCAGCGGTGATGGTGAGGTTCGTCATTATGCCTAACTCAACAGAACCACCAGAGAGTAAGCAACCACGTATCCAAAGTGATGGCTCACCTGAACCTGCGCATGCGACGACTGGTAGCTCATCGACACCAAAAGGGCGCCTGACAAAAACGCCAAAAATAATCGCTAATGGCAGTCGTGCATTTACATGGTATCTGTTGTCATTGGTCGTCATCATCATTGATCAATGGACGAAATGGCTGGCTGAAACCAAGCTGACGTTTCATGAGCCAGTACCTGTAATTGAGCCATTCCTGAACTGGACATTGGCATATAACTACGGCGCTGCTTTTAGCTTTTTGGCAGATGCTGGTGGTTGGCAAAAATGGTTTTTTGCAGGATTGGCGTTATTGATGTCGCTGTTTTTAGTCGTATATCTGATTAAGGCACCACGTAAAGCCACGCTATTATCTTTCGGACTGGCATTGGTGCTGGGCGGTGCAGTTGGTAATCTAATCGACCGCCTGCTACATGGTCACGTCATCGACTTTATCCATGTACACAATGCTGATGTTTGGCATTATCCTATCTTCAATATCGCAGATATGGGCATCACTATCGGTGTTGCGCTGATTGTCATTGATATGCTGTTTTTAGAAAAGAAGCGTGAAGTACCACAGTCATAATTGCGTGTCGTTAGGTACACTGGTTTGATTTATAAATAGAAAAGGTGGGTTACGTATTCGTAATCCGCTTTTTTTTGGCTTAGGATTTCGCTACAATCAAATATTGTATATATTGAGAGATTAAAACTAGCCATACAGTCGCATGCTTATAAATGAAGATTGCTGATAAATTACGGCTTAGCTATATTAATATTTCTTATCGGTGCACTGGGTATAACTCACAAAAGCTATGGAAAAGTTATGACACAATACCCCGCTCTAGAAGTTAAATGTAAGTCAGGAGAAGAGTTTTTCCATATTGAAGGAGAGCCTCTCAATGAAAAATTGTTATCATTTTGGCAATGGTCTAGCTCTGATCTAGTAAGTAACACTATGAGAGGTATTTTAGCAGAATATATTGTTGCATCTGCTCTTGGCGAGAATCATAGTCATAGAGCAGAATGGGATGCATATGATATTAAAACTAAAGAAGGTATTAAAATTGAGGTGAAATCAGGTGCTTTTATTCAAACATGGCATCAAAAAAAATTATCATCTATTCAATTTAGTATACGTCCTACTAAAGGCTGGGATGCTAAAATAGATAATCGTTCAAATACAACGATGCGACAAGCAGATATTTACGTATTTTGCCTGCTAATACACAAAGAACAAGATACGATTGATCCACTTAATATGAACCAATGGCAATTTTATATCTTGTCTTCAGATGCGCTAACTCAGTCTCTTGGAACCCAAAAAACTATTGTACTCTCTAGTTTACTTCGACTTAACCCAATAATTGCTACTTATTCAGAACTATCTACTGCAATAAAACAGTTAGCTAATAAAAATATTGAAAATCATCCATAAAAATATTTTAGATTAAGTAGAAGTTATGATACCTAGAACATTTTTACAAGCCACTTAAAGACCTATGGCTTTTCAAATTTTATTTTAGATATGGGTGTCAAAACTTTACCGTTAACTATAAACAAATACTCCTAAATTAAAGAATCTAGCAAACCTTTTAAAGCCTCCAACCCACCACCCGCTAACACAAACAACAACCCCGCCATATTAATAACAACGGTCAAATAATAGGTCACACGAAACTCAGGCTTTTGTGATTTATGGCGTAGATACGTCTGTGCAATCAATGCTCCTACCCAGCCACCTAATATACTTAATAAGTGCAGCGTAGACTCAGGCGTACGCCAGTCACCATTCTGTGCTGCTGCTTTGTCTTTGGCATACATTGTATAAGTGATAACACCCAACGCGGCATACCAACCGACTACTAGCCAATTCAGTTTATCCATGACTACCAATAGGATTAAGACACCATAAAACCCAGCACCTAAAAACAACCTTTTCTTTTGTCCTGCTTCAAACTCTGCTTGCGCGCTTCGCTTATGGTTACGCTGACGTATTTGTTGATTCTTTTTTGCCATTTTCTGTTGGACAAATTTGAGCTCTTGCACATCTTTTGCTTGCATTCGCCCTTGATTGTCTCGACCAAGTGTAAAAACCACTTGCTCACCGACATCCGGACGACGACGCGCTTTGAACTCATTGATATGAAAAAATAATGAGCCACCATTCTCTGTTTCAATAAAGCCAAAACCTTTATCGTCTTGCCATTTTTTAACTTGCCCCTGCTGTTTACTAGCCATCGATATGCCCACTCTCTCTTAAATTCGCTAAATACGTAATCAACCTCATATAAGTCAGATACGCTTTCATACTTGCTCAGCCGATGAGTTGTAGTATTTCAATCGCCTGTCTAGTATAGTCAGCCCTAAATAAAAGAGGCACAACCACTAGATATGGGCTACATTTTTCTTGCTTGCTGTGCCTACGCAGACAGAAGCTGCGCAAAATGTAACCCGTATCGCTGTATTTATTTCATAGTGGATTGACTATATATGAACTGTCCTGATATGAACCTTCCTGAGCCGACTATAGTACACTATTTGCGTTACATTTTTTACGCTTACATACGCTGTCAGATGACTTATCATTTCTTATATTATTTTTTGATTTAACATCCCAATTTCGCAACGAATGGCCTTTGACTATGACCGACTCACAATTTATCAATCCCAATGAAGACACCCGTATCACACACGGTAGCCTAGTAAAACTGCATTTTGAAGTATCACTAGAAAACGGTACGGTGATTGACTCTACTTTTAGTCGCGATACACCGGTAAGCTTAACAATTGGCGATGAGAGCTTGTTGCCAGGCTTTGAGCAAGTATTAATGAACCTACGTGCAGGGGACACTCGCACTGCCCATCTTGAGCCAGAACAGGCTTTTGGGGAATGGAATCCTGACAATATCCAACATTTTAGCCGTACTCAGTTTGCGCTAATCGCGGACAACCCAGAGATTGGCATGATGGTTGAGTTTGAAGACAAAGGCAAAAACACCTTGCCCGGAACGATTAGTGCCATCGATGATGACCAAGTCGAAGTAGACTTCAATCACCCGCTCGCTGGGCAATCACTACTGTTTAAAGTAAAAGTATTTAAAGTGACACCACCTGGTGTGACTGGTATACAGCTCGTCTAATACAAGAAGTCTAGTACAATAATAAGGACACAATATGCAATATCAAAAACTGCCACAACTCGACGAACAAGTTTCCAAGATTTGTCTAGGGACGATGACGTGGGGGCAGCAAAATACTGAGTCTGAAGCACATGAACAAATGGATATGGCACTCTCTGAGGGTGTGAACTTTTGGGATACGGCAGAGATGTATCCGTCGCCACCAGATAAAGACAAACAAGGTGACACAGAGCGTTTTATGGGCACTTGGTTTAATAAAACCAAACAGCGTAACAAAGTCATTCTTGCCAGCAAAATATCACCAATGGGGTTTTTGCGTGATGGGCAGACGCGTTTCAACGCGAAGCATATCAGTGGCGCCATTGATGACAATCTTAAGCGTCTACAAACAGACCATATCGATATTTATCAGCTGCATTGGCCTGAACGCCAAACCAACTTTTTTAGCCAGCTTGGTTATACCGAAGAGATGGCAGCGCAACCTCTAGAGGATTTGACGCCTTTTTTAGAGACCATTCAAGCATTGAACGATGAGATTAAAAAAGGCCGCATTCGCTCTTATGGTCTATCGAACGATACGGCATGGGGGCTCATGCGCTATCTGTGGGAAGCGGATAAAAATGGTTTAATTGCACCTGTCACTGTACAAAACCCTTATAGCCTATTGAACCGCTTGTATGAAATCAATATGGCAGAGATTGCCCATCGTGAGAACGTAGGCCTACTTGCTTACTCACCCCTCGGTTTTGGTGTGCTGTCAGGTAAGTATCTTGATGGTAAACGCCCAGCAGGCGCACGTCTAACCATGTATGATCGCTTTGCCCGCTATACCAATGAAGAGGCCATCTCAGCCACCGCTCAATACGCCAAGATTGCTGCTGATGCAGGTTTAGATATGGCTCAAATGGCATTGGCTTTTGTAAACTCTCGTCATTTTGTCACCAGTAATATCATTGGAGCCACCTCGTTAGAACAGCTCAAATCTAATATCGACAGTGTCAATGTAGATCTAACGGCAGATGTATTAGAAGCCATTGAGGCCGTACATACCCAGCACCCAAACCCTTCACCTTAAACTATCGACTGATTAAATTATCAACCGACGACAGCTTTCTAAAAGAAAAAGCACCAATCGCAAGAATAATCATTGCGATTGGCGCCTTTTTATGAATAGCCATCTAACACTCTGAGCATCTCTTACTTATCTCAAAGTTTTATGCTTTAGAGGCTTTTTCTTCAGCCAATTGCTCTAGGGCTGTTTTAGTCAGTACTCGATTATGCAACTCAGTCAAACCTTCTTGCATACGTGCTTGCAAGATATTGGTTATCTCACTCTTATTCAATCCTTTTGGATCTATCGGTTCAAGCGGTAATACATATGCGGTAATGTCTTTGCTATCAAGTACTTTTTTGAGGCTGTCTTTCATCGTCAGCTTACCGTAATAAGGTAACTCTTTGCTCAATGTACCGTCTTTATTGACATAAGTAATCACTAGAGGACGAACTGGTACATCAGCGTCTATCGCCGCTTGCAGCAATTTACCATGAATACGCTTGATTTTTTTGCCATCAGTGGTGGTTGCCTCTGGAAAAAATATGACGGAATAGCCTTTTTTTAGAAAATCAGCAATTTGCTCCGCAACCGAGCCTGCATCACCGGAACCACGCTCAATAAACACCGTACCTGCCGCATGAGCCAACTTACCAAATACTGGCCACTCACCGATCTCAGCTTTGGATAAGAAAAAGGCTGGGCTCAGTGTCCCTACAACCGGAATATCCATCCATGACACATGGTTAGATACCCATAAGCCATGATGCTGCTCTACTCGTTCAACCGCAACAACTTTTACGCCAAAAGATCCTGCCATCTTACGACAAAAGGTCTGAATATAGCGCGGCAATCTCTCACGTGGTGGCTGTCTAAAAGCACCGATACGTTGGGCTGTTCTTAGCCCTCCTGCGATCGTTGTTGTCATACCAGCGATTTTTTTACCGCGACCAAACTGCTGTCTGAGTGAAAAGCCTGACTTGGATTGGCTCATCTGTATCCCTCGTGATTAAAATCATATGATTGTATATTTTAAGCAAACGTAGCGAGTATAACAAAATTTAGCCAGTCAGTGATGATTTGTTCACTGAGTTACGAAGTGCTTTTGTTGGTATTTTATTCAATCACCTGCTCTGTAACATAAAAATATCGATAATTGGACCAATACGCTTTAACATCAAGCAATCAGACCTTATATAGAAGGTCATATAAAAGCTATTTCGACGTTTGTTAAAACGTTTATTAGATTAATATAATAGCGACATCTCTACTTTATTAAATAGGTGACAATCTTTGGATTATTTTGAAAGACACGAAGGTGGCGAACGCGCCATTATAGTACATTTAGACATCCGCCAAATTCAGGATCCTGACGATCTTGGTGAATTTGAGCTGTTGGCAGACTCAGCAGGTGCAGATCGCTTGGCATTAGTAACTGGTTCACGTGCACGTCCTGATGCCAGATATTTCGTCGGCAGCGGTAAAGCAGAAGAGATAGCAGAATTGGTACGCGAGCATGATGCCGATATCGTACTGTTCAACCATAACTTATCGCCTTCACAAGAGCGTAATATTGAAGCATTGGTAAAATGTCGGGTGCTTGATCGTACAGGTTTGATTTTAGATATTTTTGCTCAGCGCGCCCGTACTTATGAGGGTAAGCTACAAGTGGAGCTAGCACAGCTGAATCATTTATCGACGCGTTTGGTTCGAGGTTGGACGCATTTGGAGCGTCAAAAAGGCGGTATTGGTCTGCGTGGACCAGGTGAGACTCAGCTTGAGACGGATCGTCGCTTGCTACAAGTACGCGTTATGCAGCTTAAAAGTAAAATTGAGAAAGTCAGACAGACACGCGCACAAGGTCGAGCCCGTCGCCAAAAATCAGATGTACCAACGATATCGCTTGTTGGTTATACCAATGCTGGTAAATCCACACTATTCAACCGTTTGGTCGATGAAAACATTTACGCGGCTGACAAACTATTTGCCACGCTCGATCCAACGCTACGCCGCTTAGATTGGCAAGGTGTGGGACGTGTGGTTTTGGTCGATACAGTAGGCTTTGTCCGTCATCTGCCTCATGAGTTGGTCGAGTCGTTTCATGCAACGCTAGAAGAAACTCTAGAGGCAGATTTATTATTACATGTCATCGATTCTTCTAGTGAAGACATGCATGAGCAAGTTCAAGCAGTCAAAGACGTACTTGCTAAGATTGACAACGATGTGCCTGTACTCAATGTCTATAACAAAATTGATTTGACCGACGAGCCTGCACGTGTCGGTTATGCTAGTGAAGGCCAACCTAATCGCGTTTATGTTTCTTCTAGGGAAAATTTGGGCATTGAAGAGTTATCATTGGCAGTGCAACAGTTGCTCACTGGCACACTAACCACTTTTGATTTGACGCTGCCCTATCATGCAGGACAATTAAAAAACACCTTGTATGAACTCGGTGTCATTCAAGAAGAAAGCTATGATGATACGGGTCATGAGTGTTTAACCATTCGCTTGCCAAGTGATAGACTCAGACAACTACTTGGTCAAGCCGATTTAGATCCTGTAGATGTATTGCCATTAGCGCAAGCAACGCTACTAATGCCGATACTAGAAGAGTTTGAGCAGCCTGCTGAAGAGGAAGAGCTGACGATGACGGCAGCTGAAGAACAGGCGTTTGATGACTTCGATGCGTTAAACACTGAAACAGAACATCCATCGAAATAGAAATATTTTAAATATAATATTGTAAAGGTCTGATTATAAAGCTATAAAAGCTAAACAAGACACAGCTAGTACCATATTCGACTGTTCAACAGGCCATAATAAGAGGATGATATCAATCGATGTCATCTTTTTTTGTGATATATATATCGTGAACACTGATATCTAGTCCAAACAACAAAGCACGGTATTACCTTATAGACTTTATTAGTTTGATTACTCTGTATATAATCATTTGTTATCTATTCAACAAACATTGATATATAGGACACATATACTAAGGCATTATGACCTAGCGCGTGTTATCAATTAGCATATTAATAGATGTAGTGGCCTCAAAATAGCTAAATTTTGCCAAACATCATCAGCAAATTTGCCAATATACTCATATCAACGGCAATTGCTTCATTGTTTATCTACAATTTTTCTCATTTTAAGGCTCACAATCTAATTGATGACACGCCCTAGTCTAATCTTGTAACTACCCTATATGTCTGACATGGCCAGCATTTCTTATGAAATCTACTCATCCCTCTAATATGCCCCTATGGCTTGCAATAATCCTGACTTTAATCATGGTTATCATTGTCCGTGAGACAGCCGTTATTGTCTGTCAGTGGGCAGGTATCGAAAAAGCGGCCAATGTTGTCGGCTTGGTCGCTATGTTTTGCATTTTAATCACATGGCGATTACTCAAAGGCTTACCAAGCTGGCTAACGCAAGCCAGTAACCTTTTATTGGTTGATAGTGGCTTTGCTTTCTTACCAGTCTCTGCGGGTGCAGGATTACTACTATTCGCCTTAGGTGACGAGCTATGGGGAGTAATGCTAACAATTATGATCAGTACGTTGCTTCCATTGTGGGGGCTGGCTATCCTTGCCAACAACTGGCTAAATAACGATATTGACCACACTACTATTGAAGAGCACAAATAATCGCTGTGAGTGATATAGAACAAGGAAATTGTGATGAGTTTTGACAATATATTTGTGGCGACCTTGGCAGCAATAGTACTAACCTTAGCAGCACACGTGATTGCTCGTGTACTGGCACGCAAGCTTGCATGGTTGCCAATGGTAATTACTGCCTTAGCCCTTGTCTTACTCTTTTTGTTCATTCTGCAATGGAATTACGATGATTATTATGATGTTGCCAAGCCCGTATTTGACCATCTATTAGGATATGTCACTGTATTACTAGCCGTGCCGCTAGCAGCGATGAATTTTAAAGGGTTGCCAGTCAAAAAATTGACACTAATCGTTGGCATTGCAAGTATGGTTGGTGCATTACTACCGATGTCATTAGCGTATCTACTGTCATTAAGTCACGACACCATTCTTGCCTTTGCGACACGTTCAGTGACCACCCCGATTGGTCTGAGTGTCGCTGATTTGATTGGAGCACCCCTTGCCCTAGCCAACTTAATTATTATTGTCTCAGGGCTTATCGGTGGTATGTTAGCGCGGTTTTTGTTTCGTGGTATCAATGATGATCGTGCAAAAGGCCTAGCACTTGGACTAGCCGCTCATGCTTTTGGTACCGTCGAAGCTTGGCAAATCAGTCAAACCGCGGGACGTTATGCTGCATTTGGATTGGCAGTGAACGGTCTAGTAACCGCCGTCTGGGTACCCGTATTTATTAGTGCACTTAGTGGTTAAATGATCCATATAGCCCTAAATTCTTTCTAGCTGTTTCTTAATAGCCCACTCGAGTTATCTTCACTTTTTTACTAACAGGTTATATACCCTGGCATGAGGATCGGTCTACGGCTGAATTAGTCAATTCAGAATACCTAGCATATTGATTTA
>NZ_JBQSXG010000082.1:0-13968 GCF_052378005.1 Psychrobacter sp. AOP31-B2-9 | reverse complement strand
CTGAAATTATGAATGTTCAACACGCCCTAGTAGAAGATGAGCTCAAAGCCAATGGTGGTCATTACGAAAAAGCAGATGATTGGGCCTCATTTGTGGTAGAAGACGGTTTGTTAATCACTGGACAAAACCCAGCCTCATCTGAAGAAGCTGCGAAACACCTGATCGCTAAGATAAAGGGATAACACTATGATTCGCTTGCACCATTTAAATCAGTCGCGCTCGCTGCGTATTTTATGGCTACTAGAAGAGCTGGGCGAGCCTTATGAAATCATAAGCCATCAACGTGACGCTCATACACATCTAGCACCAGACAGCCTAAAAGCGGTGCATCCGCTGGGTAAGTCACCAGTGATCGAAATGGATGGGCAAATATACTCAGAATCAGGTGCTATTACTGAGCTATTAATTGAATGCTTTGCACCAGATCGCTTGCGTCCTGCTACTGACAGTAAAGATTACGGTCATTACTTGCAGTGGATTGACTTTGCTGAGAGCTCGCTCATGTTGCCATTGATGCTTGAACTGTTTAGCAAAAAAGCAGGTGTCGATAACAATGAATTTTTAAATGGTTATATAGCCATAGAAAAAACCAGACTGTTCAAATATTTAGACGCATCACTTGAAGGTAAGTCGTTTATTGTAGGTGATACGCTTAGCGGTGCTGACTTTATGCTGTCGTTTGATATGATTATTCTTGCACAGCGTCAGAAGCTAGAAGACTATCCACATATCAGACAATATGCTGAAAGCTTGGCCAGCCTTGACAGCTATCAGCGTGCGATGCGCCTTGAAGCTGAGCATGACAGTTCAAAATAGCCTTAGACTGATATAATCTGTAGCGTTTTATAGACAGACTGATAGAATAGCCCAAGTCTACCTTGGGCTATTTTTGTTATTGGCTTTTGCAAACTACAGTCATTCCACTATGAAAGTATGACAGCGTCTCGTTTGAAGTATTAGAGATACATCTACACTCGGCCCTTGTACGACTTTTAAATTGAATCGACTATATCATCATTAACCGCACCACCCATTTTTGATAAACCGTGTTGTTGTCTGTCACTGCAGCCAACACTCATCTAGAAAGACGGTCAACCATGAATAATGAATATCAATTCAAGCCCCACGAACAACCGATGATGGTAGGGTCGCCAGCCAATCCTGACCACCCTGTACGCCGCAAGGTTTGTTACCTGCTCATTGGTATTATCATTGGATTGACTGCCAGCTTCCAAAATGGTTTGTTGGTCACCAACTTAACTCAAATCCAAGGTGACCTTAGCTTGACACCGATGGAAGGTGGTTGGATATCGGTTGCCTACAATATGACTAATGCTTGTATCACCGTACTGTTGTATAAAATTCGTCAGCAGTTTGGCATGGCATTATTCACTAAAATCACCCTATCTTTTTTGCTACTAGCAACCAGTATGCAGTGGTTTGTGAGCAGTGGCTTGGTGACGACTGCTGATGGTATGTGGCTTGATCCTTATTACTTAGAGCTTGTCACCCGTGGCTTGAGCGGTATGGTGGCCAGTGCCATGACCATATTAGGTTTGTTCTATTGTTTGCAAGGTATGCCAACTGTCAAACGCACTAGCGGTCTAATCTTGGGTTTTGGCTTGGTACAGTTTGGTATCCCATTATCACGAGTCATCTCGCCCTACCTCACCATTGACGGTCAGCTTGAGAGCTTATTTCTATTCCAATTTGGTTTGGCGCTGATTTGTTTTGGGCTGATCAACTTGCTAGAGCTACCGCCAGGTCATACAGAAAAAGTATTTGAAAAATTGGATTTTTTAAGCTTTGGTTTTTTTGCTAGTGGTCTGGCTGCATTGGCTGTCGTTTTGGTACAAGGCAGGATTCTATGGTGGACGACACCTTGGCTTATCTATCCACTTATTATTGCCATCGTTGGGATTAGTATCGCCCTATGGATTGAGACGCATCGCAAAAACCCGATGCTACAAGTGCGCTGGATGCGTAGCCGAAATATCATTGCCTTTATGATTACTGGTGCTGTCATGCGAATTTTGCTATCTGAGCAGAATGTTGGGGCTGCAGGACTGCTTGCCAACTTAGGCTATGGTAACGATCAGCTGGTTACGTTTTATGCGGTTATATTAACGGCCAGTGTATTGGCTTTAGTGATCAGTATTTTTAGTACCAATGCGATGGATTTGCGTCGACCCGTTATCTTCGCAGTGGCATTGATTGCCGTAGGGTCTTGGATGGACACCACGGTGTCTATTAATTCAGCACCCTATATGTTTTATCTCAGCCAGTTTTTGATTGCATTTGCCGCCGTATATTTCATGGGGCCTCTAGTTTTTGAAGGATTTTTGCGTGCTATTACCAGTGGTCCTGCCTATATTATTAGTTTTTCCGTTATTTTTAGTATTTCGCAAACGGTAGGCGGATTGGCAGGTGCAGCCGCTATCCAAGCGTTTACCACGGTTCGTACGCAGGTACATTATGCAGATATGGTCAGCACCCTCAACTTTGGTGATCCTGAGCTGGTGGGACAAATAGCCGCAGCACGCAGCGTTTTATCACCTCAAATTACCGACATTACCCAAGCCAATACCGCAGCTACGCTACAAGTGCTGCAAGGTGTCCAGCGCCAAGCCACTGTCTCTGCTTATGGTGATTTATTCTTTATCATGGCCATTTTGTCGACTGCTGCCACTATTATCTTACTGCTCAACTACCTTTACTATCGCTACCATAAACGCAACCCATTGGCGAAAGAGCTGGCTGTAATCGCCAAAATGCGCGCGCAAAAATAAGATGTTTTTTAACACCGCTAACCATATTTTTTGAGATTGCTAGAACGCTTATTTATACCCATATCAAACTATCAATTATTTTCATCTAACTTTTTAGGAGCGCGTCATGAGCCACGAAAACCCTAATGACTCTGACCAAAAAACTCAGACGCCAGTCAACAGCTCGTCTTCTAATAACCCGTCTGCTAACACTGATAAGACAACCAGTACTCAAGACAGCGAAACCCACTCTGTGGACACGCCTGTAGAACACAGTACTGACAACAAAACACCCATGCCACCAACCGAGCCAATTCCCTCCTCTTCTGGGTGGAATCCTAAGAAAAAAACGTTCTTCAATATAGGGCTTTTTATTATTCTCATCGTTATCGGTGTGTTTCTTATTTTATATGCATGGAAACTCCCCCCATTCACCCCAACCGTACAGCATACCAATAATGCTTTTGTGAAAGGCCAAACCACCATCATCAGCTCACAAGTATCTGGTTACGTAACTGATGTTGCGGTACAAGACTTTGAAAATGTCACAGAAGGTGATGCACTGGTTAAAATAGATGACCGTACCTTTCAACAACAGCTCGAACAAGCACAGGCCGATATCGAGGTAGCTGTAACCAACCGCGCAAGCAACGCTCAAGATACTCAATCTAGTCAAGCACAAATAGCAGCGCGTGAAGCTGATGTACATAGCGCCAAAGTGAGTGTCAACAGTGCCCAAGAAGACATTAAACGCTATCAAGGACTTGATGCGATTGGCGCCGTGTCACAAGCGGAAGTGGCACATACAAAAGCAGAGCTGGCTAAGGCGCAAGCAGCGGTACAACAAGCAGAAGCCAACCTACAAGCCGCTAAACAAGCCAGCAAAAAAACCAGTGGTAGCCGCTCATCACTTGATGCCAATATTCAAAATGCAGAAGCAGCTAAAAAACAAGCAAAAATAAATTTGGATAACACCATGATTACTGCGCCTGAATCAGGGCAATTGAGCCAAGTCAGTGTAAAAAATGGACAGTATGTTAGTGCTGGTACACAGCTTATGTATATCGTACCGAAAGGCGTATGGATCATTGCCAATTTTAAAGAAACTCAAATCGTCAACATGACCATAGGTGAACCTGCTACTATTCGAGTGGATGCCCTTGGTGGTACTGAGTTTACGGGACGTATCAATAATATCTCGCCAGCAACTGGCAGTGAATTTAGCGCCACAGCAGCAAACCCAACCACTGGTAACTATATTAAAATAGCCCAGCGTATTCCAGTACGTATCGATTTAGATAAAGATCAACCAAATCTGGTCAATCTACGTCCTGGCATGTCCGTTTCTGTCGATGTGGATACTGATGTAAAATAATATCAATGTCATTACCTCCAATAAAAAAAACCCGCTAGTAGCTTTTGACAATAGCCACTAACGGGGGTTTATTATTGAGCCAAGTGGCTTTATAACTAAAACCTTATAGCTACAAAGTTACAGCTACAGTCTTATGGCAACAGGCGCTTGGTATTCCAGCTATCGCCATTGTCGCTAGTATATACGATGCGGTCATGCATACGGTTGGCACGACCTTGCCAAAACTCGATCTGCTCAATCGTAATCTCATACCCACCCCAAAACTCTGGCGTTGGCACATCTCCAGTATCAGAGTAATCTGATTGCAGCTGCTCAAAGGTTTGCTCCATGACATCACGATTGGCAACCTCACCACTTTGCGGCTGGCTGACCCATGCACCTACTTGGCTATCATGCGGACGCTTTTGAAAATACGCCGCAGATTTTTGAGCATCTATCTTCGCAATGCTGCCACTGATACGAACCTGACGCTCAAGCTCATGCCAAAAAAACAAAACCTCAGCATTTGGATTCTCAGCAATATCTTGCCCTTTCGCACTCTCGTAGTTGGTATAAAACACCACGCCAGTATCCGTAATCTCACGCATCAATACAATCCGCACACTGGGCTTATTGTCTGCGCCACAGGTCGCCAAGCTCATGGCATACGGCTCTTGAACTTTTTGTGCTATTGCCTCATTCATCCAGGCATGTAATAACTCAAATGGCGAGTTAGGTACTGACTGTTGATCAAGCACGCCTTTTTCATATGACAGACGCTGATCGGTAAAATCCATGCTCATGGTCATTCCTTATTTTGATATGGTTGCATTATGACACGAATGGCTATTAACCCAATACCGCTTTAATATGCTCGGCCAAGTCATTGGCCATGACATCACATTCTATCTCATCATCTGATTCTACCATCACTCGAATCATAGGCTCAGTTCCTGACTGACGAATCAATAGACGACCTCTTCCTTCTAAAGTCGCTTGTGCTTTGTCAAAAGCGGCAACCAGCTCCTCGTGCTCAAACGGGTCCTGCATTTGAGACAGGCGGACGTTGACGAGTTTTTGTGGCAGCACATCAAACCCTTCAACCAGATCGCTCAGCGCGCGACCACGTGCTTGCATCACAGCCAATACTTGCAAGCCTGCAATGATAGCATCACCAGTACGACTCTTATCTAAGCATAAAATGTGTCCAGATGGCTCACCGCCCAATATCCAACCATTGGCCTCAAGCTCATGCATCACATAGCGATCACCCACTTTTGCACGAGCAAAGGCAATATCAGCAGCGTGTAATGCCAACTCTAAGCCCATATTACTCATCAATGTACCAACCACGCCTTTGGCCTTGGTCTGACCTTGAGTAGCAAGTACATATAAAATACCATCACCATCGACGATCTCACCTGTCTCATCGACCATCACAACACGGTCACCATCACCATCTAAGGCAATACCAACATCGGCCTTATGCTCAAGAACTGCTTTCTGCAAGCTTTGAGGATGGGTAGAACCACAATCAGCATTGATATTGAGGCCGTCAGGCGTATTATGAATAGCTATCACATTAGCACCCAACTCACGCATGACTCTTGGTGCCACACTGTAGCCTGCACCATTGGCACAATCTAAGACAACAGTTAGATGGCTCAAATCATACTGATAAGGAAAGCTACCTTTACAGAATTCAATATAGCGACCTTTCGCATCGTTGATTCGATTATTTTTACCCAGTTGTGACGGATCAAGGATAGGCATAACCATAGCATCATCGCTGCTATCAATACTCATAATAACTTGTAGCTTATCATTGATTGCACTTTGCATCTCATCAGTAAGCTTTTTACCGTCACCTGAAAACAGTTTGATACCGTTGTCGTAATAAGGGTTGTGTGATGCGGAAATAACCACACCTGCATCAGCATTAAAGCTACGAGTTAAATGTGCAATGGCAGGTGTTGGTAATGGACCAAGCATATGAACATCGACACCAGAGGCGTTGAAGCCCGCCTGTAACGCGCCCTCAATCACATAACCTGACAAGCGAGTATCTTTGCCAATGACCACACTAGGTCTGCGCGCAGGATTGCTATTATTTTCTATCAGCACTTGTCCCGTCACATAGCCTAATTTCAAAATAAAGTCAGGTGTAATTGGCAACTCACCAAATTTCCCACGAATACCATCGGTACCAAAATAGCTCATTATGCACACTCCTCAAGTCAAAAAATAAAAATTCAAGCGTATATGTCAGCAATACTATTATTGTAATAATCTGTTTCTGTATTTTACAAAAAAAACAGCCAACAATAATAAATCATTGTTGGCTGTTTGTATCTCAAAGTCGCTAAAGCATTACGTCCTAGTCAATATCTTTTAAATAAACCGCAAAAATGCATTAGTCAAAATACATACTTTAGTTTACTCGATAGTTCGGTGCTTCTTTAGTGATTTGCACATCATGCACATGTGATTCTTTCATACCAGCTGAAGTTACTTTGATAAACTGTGGCTTAGTACGCATGTCTTCGATAGTTGCAGAACCTGTATAACCCATTGATGAACGTAATCCACCAACCAACTGATTAACGATACCAGCAACTGGGCCTTTATAAGGTACACGACCTTCGATACCTTCTGGCACTAGCTTCTCTACGCCATCTTTGGCATCTTGGAAGTAACGGTCTGATGAACCATTTGATCCTGACATCGCACCCAAACTACCCATACCGCGATAAGCCTTATAGTAGCGACCTTGGAACAGTTCAACTTCACCTGGGGCTTCTTCAGTACCAGCCATTAACGAGCCAACCATAATGCATGATGCACCAGCAGCGATTGCTTTTGCCATATCTCCTGAGAAACGAATACCACCATCAGCAATCAATGGAATGCTGTCTTTTAAGGCGCTAGCAACATTATCAATCGCTGAGATTTGTGGTACACCGATACCTGCGATAATACGCGTGGTACAGATAGAACCAGGACCAATACCCACTTTTACAGCATCGGCGCCTGCATCACGTAAAGCAATAGCAGCTTCACCTGTTGCGATGTTACCACCGATTACTTGTACGTGCGGATAGTTCTTTTTAATCCAAGAAACTTTATCAATCACACCTTTTGAGTGACCATGCGCCGTATCAACAACGATAACGTCAACGTCAGCAGCAATCAATGCTTCAACACGTGCTTGCGTGTCTGCGCCAGTACCAACGGCAGCACCAACACGTAGGCGACCTTGTTCGTCTTTACAGGCATTTGGATTGTTTTCAGCTTTGGCAAAATCATTAACCGTAATCAAACCACGTAGGCGGAAATTATCATCAATAACGATAACTTTTTCGATACGATGCTCATGCAGCAATCTTTTGATATTTTCGTTGCTCTCACCTTCATGTACCGTGACCAGCTGATCTTTTGGCGTCATGATTTTACTGACAGGTAGCGACAGATTGGTCTCAAAACGCCAATCACGATGCGTCACGATACCTACCACGTTATCAGTACCCTTTTCTACCACAGGCACACCTGAAATATTATTATCCTGCGTCAAACGCAGCAACTCACCAATGGTCATCTCTGGATGTACAGTGATAGGATCAACCACTGTACCCGCTTCAAATTTTTTGACACGGCGTACTTGTGTGGCCTGCTTTTCGATGTCCATGCTCTTGTGCAAAATACCCATGCCACCAAGTTGTGCCATAGTGATAGCCATTTCAGACTCAGTCACAGTATCCATCGCCGCAGAGATTAGCGGAAGATTAAGTGTGATATTTTTGGTCAAACGAGTAGACAGATCAGCAGTTTTTGGCAGAACTTCAGAATAGGCTGGTAATAATAAAACGTCATCAAAGGTTAAGGCTTCATCGACAATTCGCAACATACAGACCCCTAGTGGTGGTTATTTTGATGGGTGGGATTTTAGCAATAAACCAGCTAAATCAAACGCTAGAAAACTGCAATTAAGTGATGAATCATAAGTTTACATAAATATGGTGCAATCTTACGCTTAATCACTTACTTATCCCTTAAAAATAACGCCACATTATAACAAATAAGCAAACAAGTCGCATGTATATTTAGCAGATTATTTTACCAATATAAGCTATATATACTAAGAGTGTCGTTTATCCAAAATAATGTGGACTTAAATGTGATTACTTATGCCTCTTTATCTTTTAACACCAGACGGTCAGCTGGCAGATAAGGCTTGTGTTCGCGATATAGATAACCAAGCATCTGCTCACGTATTTCACAAGCCAGTGTCCACGCTTCTATGGGGCCTACCGCTGACACCGCGCCACGCAGTTTAATGCTATGTTCGGTCACTTCGACTACAAATATTTCAGGCTCGGTTTTTTTGTCCCACAGCTTATTATCTTTAGCCGCCGATATAAACTGCTGGCGAATGGCATCAATATCTGCACCATAATCCACAAATAAAAACACAGGACAAGTTTGATGCACCTCTGTATGTGACCAGTTTTCTACTGTGTCAGTAATCAGCTCACGCATTGGCACCACCAGACGACGTTCATCCCATGTTTTTAGTACTGCATAAGTGTAACGCAGATCTTCAACAGTACTGAAATTACCATCCATTATCACACTATCACCAATCCGTACCGGCTGCGTGACTGCTACCTGTACTCCAGCGATAATATTACCCAGTATCGGCTGTGCCGCAATACCAATAACCACGCCCGCTATACCTGCCGAGGTTAATAGTGTTTTACCAAGGCCTTCCATGTTGGTAAATTCACTCAAACCCATCCAGATACTACCTAAAATCATGACAAAGATAAAAACTCGGCGAAATATCGACACATAGGTGCGTCGGCGGCGCTCTTTATCAAAATGCTCTGCAGCCAGATTTTCGATCTGCATGTTTTGGTAACGATTGGCAAAAAAGTTAATCACACGTATGCCAAGCCACATAGTGCTAAAAACCAAGCCTATCCAGATAAGTGGCCTAGTCGATGCAGCAACAGCGTCTAAGTAAGGAAAGCCGCCAGAAACCAATGTAAAAACCAACGAAAAACTGATGGTAAAAGTCAAAGGTACCGTCAGCTTATTGACCAAATCTGCTACACCATGAATACTACCCAAATCATTGCGGTACTTCTCATCATCAATATAATGACTAATAATTTTTCCAGTACCTTTACTCAGTAACCACCCTACTCCCATCGTCAATAAGAAGAACAGTGATAATGCTAAAAACTCCCATAACGCAATACTGAATACTTTAAATTTCAACCATGCTGGTAAATAACGCTCAAACTCTGCTGGATGATATTGCTCATAAAGATTGTCGATATTACCCACTGTCTGATCAGAAAATACCCAAATAGGCGCACTATCGCCCACTCGGACTCGCTGTAGATAAATAGGAACACGGCGTTCACGATAATCGATATAACCCAACTGTATCGAACGTCTTGGAACACCCATGATACTACTGGTGCTACCCAGTGGCGGTTCGATTAAACCATCTGGGCGATCTGGCAGATCATCAAAGACATAGAGCTCTCTCTCTGATAATAAAAAATCCAAGCGCTGCGACAATTCAATCGCGTGATTGCGCTGAATCTTTTGGTCAATCAGATTCATATTAAGCGCGTAAGCAGCTAAGTCGTATTGATGCTTCATGACCGCTGACTGAAAGAACTCTAAAGTCGCTAAAGGAGTCGTTAAATTTGCTGGCTCAGACAATGTTGGTAAGCTAGCATTGAGCGTATCTAATAAATAATAGTTTTCATTATACTCACCTGTCAGTCCCGAATCCCCTTGCACTTGTCCAGATTGCTCTACAACACTACGCTCAGTGGGATCAAGCACCTCTCCTACCACACCAGACAGACCAACTCTTTCATTTTTTATATTACTGATTTGTTCATCTGTATACTCAGTCAAACTATCAGGTGTGTCTGCTGACTGTGAGCGTTCTTGTTCACTTATACGTTGCTCATTGTTATCATCTGCCGCATAAGTAGGCATACAAGCCGCACTCATTACTATCATAAAAACAGCGAATAATAATGGTAGCGTTTTACGTTCCGGACCAACATCATTATTAATCTTGCTGGTTTTGATAATATCCATATTTTAGCGACCACTCATTGATGTGAGATTTTTATACAAAGCTTATTCTCACCATAAACTCTATATCTGATAGTTTCATACTTAATTTAGTCTACAAAAAAAGCCAGCTCAAAGCTGACTTAGTTTATGAACATCTGTATGAGTTTTCTGTAACAGACTTTTTAAGCGCGGCGCCATGTCGTGCCAGCACGGCTGTCCTCGAGCTCAATACCTGCTTCCTTCAATTGCTCACGTATCTCATCAGCACGCGCAAAGTTTTTGTTGGTTTTGGCATCTGCGCGCTCAATGATTAAATCATCGATGACCGCGTCCGTTAAGCCATCATCAGTCTGATCACCAACCACGGCTTGCAAAAACTCTTGAACAGGCTGCTGTAAAATATTGAGTACCTGTGCCAATGCTTTTAACTGCTGTGCCAAATGCCATGCAACATCAACCTCTTCTGCTTTTATGGCTTTATTAATATCACGTGCCAGCCCAAATAGTACACTGATAGCCGTTGAACTATTAAAATCATCGTTCATGGCTTTAATAAAGTCTTGCCCAGCACTGCTGTTATAAACCTCATTGATCAACTCATCCGTAACAACCAATGTTTGCCCTTTTTGCTGCTCAGCCAGTTTCAAGGCATTGTATAACCTGCTTAGGCTATTATGAGCTTCATCTAATGCGTTATCGGAGAAGTTCACTTGGCTTCGGTAATGGCTTGATAATAAGAAAAATCGCAGCGTTTCTGGCAAATACTTGGCCATGACATCACGAATGGTAAAGAAGTTATTTAATGACTTAGACATCTTTTCGCCATCGACATTGATAAAGCCAACATGCATCCAGTTACGTGCATACTCACAACCCGTCGCCGCTTCAGATTGGGCAATCTCATTTTCGTGATGTGGAAACTGTAGATCATGACCACCGCCATGAATATCAAAGGTATCACCCAAGCATTTAGTCGACATCGCTGAGCATTCAATATGCCAGCCTGGACGCCCTTGTCCCCATGGAGATGCCCACTGAGGCTCCTCAGGCTTGGCTGCTTTCCATAGTACAAAGTCAAATGGATTGCGCTTATCATTTTCAACATCAACTCGCGAACCTGCCTGCATATCATCCAGATTGCGCTTAGACAACTTGCCGTAGTCCGCAAAACTATCAACGGCGTAATATACATCACCATTGTCTCCTGCGTACGCATAGTCTCCTTCGACCAACGTCCCGATCATTTGTTGCATCTCATCGATATAGTCAGTTGCCCGTGGCTCAGCATTAGGTGATAAGCAACCAAGTGCAGAAAAGTCTTCATGCATGGCTTTAATAAAACGCTGCGTCAGTGTACTAATCTCTTCGCCATTCTCAGCTGCACGAGCGATAATTTTGTCATCAATATCGGTAATATTACGCACATAATTAACATCATAGCCCAATTGTGTTAGCCAGCGTACAGCTATATCAAAGCCGATCATCATCCGCGCATGACCAATGTGACAATAATCATAAACGGTCATGCCGCACACATAGATGCCTACTTGCCCTGCTTTGAGTGGTACGAATTGGCGTTTTCCGCCAGTCAGTGAGTCATAAATCGCAAGCTGAGACATCGCATCTGCAAGAGGTGTGGTCATGATTAAAAAGCCTTTTTATATAAATAAAGTAGATTAAATACAAGTTAAAATATTGGCCATGTTTTATCAGCCAGTAACTCTGATTCATCCTTGCCCTCAATATAAGGAACAACAATAAAACGACTGTTATATAAAACTTGACCCATTATCTTAGCGAAAACAGTCGTAAAATACTACAATGAGCACGCAACTAACACCACTCAATCAAAAAAATAGTTAAGGACTTAGATATGGGTAATCGCTTAAGTAAGATATATACGCGTACTGGAGATGATGGTAGCACTGGTATGGCAGATGGCAGTCGAGTCAGTAAAGCTGACAATCTATTTAATGTCATGGGCGATATTGATGAACTCAACTCACATATCGGTCTAGTACGTGCTCAATTGCAACGCAATAAAGGCCAATCTATCGCCAAGGAGTTCTCTGAAGGCTTAGTCATTATTCAGCACCTACTGTTCAATATCGGTGGTGAACTGGCTATGCCAGAATATGAAGGGGTTAATGCCACTCATATTGAATGGTTGGAGCAACAAATTGATACAATGAATACCACCTTGCCACCGCTCAAGGATTTTATCCTACCAACAGGATCTGTTTTAGTGAGCCAGTTACATGTAGCTCGTAGTGTCTGTCGCCGTGCTGAACGCCAAGCGGTATTGTTAAGACAGCAACGTCCAACAGCCATGCGTAGTACAGCAGTAAGCTTTATCAATCGTTTATCTGACTGGTTATTCGTCGCTGCACGTTTCTGTACTGACCCTAAACAAGTCTTTGAAGTACTTTGGGACAGTCAAGTGTTAAAGGATTTTGATGCTAAGAAATAGCGATACGTGACTATTGAGACATAAAGAAGAGCCCGCAACTTGACGTTGCGGGCTCTTCTAATACTTATCATTTAGCAACTGCATCACTCTTACGAGTTAGTAAGTAGCATTTTCGTCTTGAGTAATAACCATATCAATACTCTCATCTTCAGGTACTTCTTTTAGTACTTCTGGTTCGCTGACTGCTGTATTGTTATCTGTAGGATTGCTTGGGTTATTAATCGTTGGCGGTGTTGCAGGTTCAGTAGGACGAATTGGCTCAATTGGCTCAATCGGTGTGACTTCTCTAGGCTCGCGAATCGGTGCAGGTTGAGTATCATTGTTTTGTGCGGCTTCTCTTTGAGCATTCTGACTGTTCATCGCTGACTGCAATACAGAACCTGCCATCACATCAGAAACGACAGCTACCAGTGCCGGCTCTCCAGCAATACGCGTACGTACTTGACCGTTTTGAGTGCCAACAACATAGGTAAAAGAATCATCCACGAGCATATTATTATTGATACGAATATTGTTTTCCGCTAAACGTGATTGTAGACTTGGTTGATTATTGGCCGCTTGGACTTGGCTGGCTTGATACAAGTCTGCACTTGGCAACGTCATACTCACACTTGCTTGGCAAGTCGTCAGACCATTGCTATTGGCTTCTTGTAAAACTGCGGCATTCTGTACATCAATCACGATACCGTCGATTTTATCAGTAATGGCACCACTGGCAAGATTAATCTCCGCATCGTTGGCATAGTTAGTAGCCAAAGCTTGCGCTTGCTGAGTGAGTGTGTTTTTTAGCGTCGCTTTGAGACGATCTTGTACCATTGGGTCATCACAACTAACGGCCGTTGCCGCAGCATTTTCAATAGCATCCGAATCCTGCTCTGTCAGCTCTGCTGTCTCCGTGGTGTCTTCTTTATCTGAGCGATCACAGCCTGCAAGCACCAAACTACATGCCATACCAATTCCAGCAATCTTCTGCCACTTACTCAAACCCTTATTTGCTACGCTCATATTCATTTTGCTCCCAATTTACTAATTCGTACCGCCACTGACGGACAGTGATTGATGTCCAAACCGCAACCCTAGCTGCCATAGGTTTGAAAAACCGACTATTATACGGTGTTTGTATTGAATGGTCATTAGTGTAGCCTATGGACACATAAATAACGCCCCCTTTAATGGGTAAAACCTACACTTAGTTGCAAAAACATAACAAATACGTACTTCGACGCTCAATGTAAACCTACTTTCAAAGTATTATCGTTACACTTCATAAT
>NZ_JBQSXG010000081.1:0-14068 GCF_052378005.1 Psychrobacter sp. AOP31-B2-9 | reverse complement strand
ACTATTTTTTTTCAACCATTTCTCAAAACTCGAATATCACCACAATATTTCCAACAACTGATAGTGTCTCTCTTAGCCATCACCAGCTAGTCAGTAACTCGCAGTTATTAAACATGCAAAACAATATATCAGACCTCAATCGTGTTCCTGATAGCCCCATAGTTGATGCTATCATTAGTTATGATGATTTTAGACAAGAGTCGCAGAATACCTTGTATAGAGAGACTGACAGCTCTGTAGTACGTGAAACAGATAATGTAGTGAATAGGGAGCCAGTTTTGAGTCAGGAAATGTTTAGAATGGAAGCGAAGAGAGTCTTATATCGTGAGGCAGAATGAGGTCGCAGTAAGCATTGCAGCCCAGGTCACTGGTGTAGTCAGCGAACTACTAAGGCGTTCTCTCAATCTTAGACGTTTTGACTAGTTTGGGGACTTAAACCAAATTAGGGCCTGTTGACTATGCAACATGCCCTAATAATAAAGCATTATGGATTTATAACATTAATCAGATTTCTCAGCCAGTTTATAGCTTTGATACTGTCTTTGTATGTCAATATATTCGGCAATACGTTTGGCATCATGCCATACGCCCCAAATAAAGCTAGAGCCTTTACTAGACAGGTACGGCAAACCAACAAAGTAAATGCCTGGCTCGCTGGTGATGCCTCTATTGTGTATCGGCGCACCATTTTCTTGAAAAATATCGAACGGTAGCCAGTTGTAATCATAGCCAAAACCGGATGCCCAAATAATACTGGTGATATTGTCTTTTTCAAAATCCAATTCATGGATGGGGTTTTTCATAGAGTCAGGCATATCCATGATAATTTTTGCTTCAGGTTCTTCAGGCAAATCTAGACCATTCGCTTCAATGTAGTCATCCATCTCTTCAAGATTATCTAAGTAGTTTTTCTCAGCACTGACAATGTTGTCAACCAAATCGTCATTAAAAGAGACAGTATTGTCTTCAAAGGCTTTGGTCATTCCTACAAGAGTGATGCCATCATGACCCATTTTTCTAAAATCGACAGTTTGACCACCATTCATTCCGCTTACCGCAAACCCTTTAATAGGTCTTTGTGGTGGCTTTGTTTCGTGCCATGTGCCTAATACACCTAACCACCAAACATTGTCTCTTTCTCTATATTTACGTGGTGGTCGCTCGTGCGGGCCCACAGATAAATACACCTTTTTGCCAGCACTATTGAGTTCTGATGCAATTTGTACACCTGAAGATCCTGCACCAACAACCAATACCGCACCATCAGGGAGCTGATCGGGGTTTTTGTATTGATCAGAATGTATTTGATATAAGTCTGTTTTTTGAGGAGCAATAGCAGGAATAACGGGTTTTTGGAAAGGCCCTGTTGCGACCACAATATTATTGGCAACAACGTCTCCTTGATTAGTTTTGACGGTAAAACCTATCATATTCTTGTTTTTTACAATATTTTGTACTTCTACGCCAGTTTCTACTGGCGCATCAATCATGTGGGCATATTGTTCAAAATATTCAGCCACTTCATTGTGTGGTACAAAACTCTCTGGGTCATGAGGAAAGTCCATATTTGGAAACTTGTCATGCCAGCAAGGACCGTTGGCCACTAGTGAGTCCCATCTACGGGTCCTCCATGCTTCAGCAATTCGGTTTTTTTCTAATACCAAGTGATTGATACCTAGATTGCTTAAATGCTCACTCATGGCAATACCAGCTTGACCTGAACCAACGATGAGCGTATCTATATTTTTGTTGTTGATTGACATATGGCTATTCTCTCTATTAAACAAATATGAATGTTTGGCATAACAACTCTATTAAGGTCAAATCCTCTCAATAAATCATATCCACTGACCTCATCATAATTTTTATATATTACAAATGACAATCATATGTCCTGAATTTATACCTCAAAAAAACCGAATCAATTTGATATGGCTGAACCTAATCATTGGAAAGGAAATCTTAATTTGCCTTGAAATTGATTTGCGACATACTGTTTATAAGGCCTAACAGAAGCTTTAGACAGCACTTATTTTATTTAAACATGACATGAGGCAGCCAATGAAACACACACGTATCAGACCCTTTAATACCAAAGACACCTATCCTGAGCAAAATATTGATAATGACTTGTGCCAAGCAGTGGTGGCAAAAGGCAGCACTGTGTTTTTACGAGGTCAAATTGGCCAAAATCTAGAAACTAATGAAAGCGTTTGTATTGGCGATGTCAAAGGTCAAACAGAACAAGCAATGTACAACATTGATATGTTGTTAAAAGAGGCTGGCGGAGAGCTAGAGGATATCTGCAAAATCACCATTTACATCATAGATCCTAGATACCGCGAAGATGTTTATCGTGTGGTTGGTCGTTGGCTAAAAGGCGTACATCCTGTATCCACTGGTATTGTGGTCTCTGCATTGGCACGTCCTGAATGGTTGGTAGAAGTAGATGCCACCGCTGTGATCTAAAACTATAATTTATATTAAGGATGTACGATGACTTTTTCTATTATTGCACGCTGCACAAAAACAGGACAGTTAGGAGCGGCGGTTAGCTCATCATCACCAGCAGTGGCATCTAGGTGTATTCGTGCTAAAGCTGGTGTTGGTGTGGTTACCAGTCAAAATATAACTGACCCTAACTTGTCTCAAGTATTGCTTGAGATGATGCAATACAATTTAACGCCCACTGATGCTGGCCTAGAGCTAATTAAAAGTACAGAGTTTATCCAATATCGCCAATTAATGGCGTTAGATACAACAGGGGCACCTTTTGTATTTAGCGGTGAGCACACCCTCGGCACATTTTCTACGGTTGTTGGAAAAAATGCTTCTTGCGCCGGAAATATGCTATCTAACACGGCTGTGCCAGAAGCTATGCTAAATACTTTTGAAAAAAGCGAAGGCGCGCTTGCCAGCAGACTACTTGAAAGCTTAGTATCAGGGTATAACGCAGGTGGAGAAGAAGGGGAAGTGCACTCTGCAGGGCTGCTAGTAGTAGATAAAGCCACGTGGCCGATTGTAGATCTTCGAGTTGATTGGTCAGACACTCCAATAGAGGATTTACAGCAATTGTGGGGAATTTACGAACCTCAATTAGACGATTATGTTGTAAGAGCTTTTAACCCAACGATTTCACCAAGTTATGGAGTACCTGGAGACTTATAAATATTATTTAATCAAAAGGATTTATCGTGTTAAGTCGCATCACTCTACGCCAAATGGAATACTTTGTTACCACCGCTGAAAGTGGCAGTATTATCATCGCTTCTGAAAAGATCCATATCTCATCTCCGTCGATATCAGCGGCAATAGCGCATATGGAATCTGAGCTCCATGCGCAGTTATTTATTCGCCAACATGCTAAGGGGCTGTTATTAACAGAAATTGGTGAGCAAGTAAAAAATGCTTGCAAAGTGATTCTCGCGCAATCTTCTGATCTTTATTCTATGTCAGCTGACTTCACAGGTGTCATGCGCGGCAAAATTAAAGTAGGGTGTTTTTCATCCTTTGCGCCTTTTATTTATGCTGAAATCATACATGGGTTTTCTCATTTATATAGTCAGGTAGATTTAGAAGCAGTGATAGATGATCACCATAACTTGCTGCAAGAATTGAATCAAAACACGATAGATCTCGCATTATTATATGACTTGCATATTGATGAAAATCTAATCAATTTTACGCCATTAGCAGACCTACCACCGTATGTGCTTTTGGCAAAATCTCATCCATTGGCTAAAAACACAGCCGTTACGTTGGAAGAGCTGACTGAGTATCCGATGATACTACTAGATATGCCTTACAGTAACGATTATTTTCTTTCGCTTTTTCGTACCAAGCGTTTAAAACCCAACATTAAAGAAACTTGTAAATACGTTGATGTCATTCGTTCGATGGTTGGCAACAATATTGGTTACACCATTTTAAATGTTCGACCAAAAACTGACTTTTCATACGACGGTAAAGAGTTGGTCATGGTTAGGATATCTGGTGATGTGCGTCCTATGAAAATTGGTATTGCCACACCTAAAAATGCAAGTCTTACCAACGTTCAACAAGCTTTTGCTAGCCGTTGCCAAGCCTTTATTTCAAACCAATATATACCAGGCATGAGTGTTTCTTATTTTTCGGAAGCTCATATCAGAAATGAAAAAGAATGAGAAAATCTCAATTCAACAGCACTAGAATCGCATTCAGTACGAAAGATGATCTATTTCAATAGCATTTCGACTCTCTGGTTTTAGTTTGTAGACAAGGCTCAATCGAGGTTAAACACTAACCCAATGAACACCTTGCTACTGATTGATTAAAAGCTCGTAGCAGCCTTCTAAGCAGGCATATCGAAACATTGTCATAACTCAGTTATTAACTAATTTTAGAGGATAGAACATGCAATTTGATTGGGTATACACGTTTAGTTTGTTAAAAAATACAAACTTTTGGTACGCCACCTTAACCGTTATTGAGCTTAGCGTCTTAGTATGGTTTTTAGGCATAGTGTTAGGCTTTATACTGGCATTAGGTAAAAAATCCAAAATCAAACCGGTCTCTTTATTGAGTAGAACTTACATATGGTTGTTCCGTAGCTTGCCTTTATTGGTATTGCTTATCTTTATTTATAGTATGCCGCAGGTGTTTCCAAAAACCAGCTTTCTACTAGCATCCTCATTCATTTCAGGTTTAATAGCACTCACATTATGTGAGTCAGCCTATATTGCTGAGATTCATCGTGGCGGTCTAAATGCGGTGCATCAAGCTCAAGTAGAAGCGGGCAAGGCACTAGGTATAAAACCAATAGGCATTCAAAGACTCATTGTGGTGCCGCAGGCATTAAGAATTGCCTTACCTGCACTGAGTAATGAGTTTGTGGTCATCGTAAAATTAACCTCATTGGTGTCAGTTATCTCTTTAACTGAGATTCTACTGGTTGGCCAACGGTTATATTCTCAAAACTTCTTAGTCCTTGAGACCATGCTAGCCGTTGCTTTTTATTACGTACTTATTGTCACTGTCTTTGGCTTTTTAATTCAAAAGTTTGAAACATTTATAGATATTACGAAAAAAAACCCATCAATATTGAAAGAAGGTGAGCTGGTTAGCAGTATCACTACCAATAAATCTTTAAACAACTACAAAGAAATAAATAACGAAAGAAAAGGCGATTATGCGCTTGAAGCCACTGATATCCATAAATCATATGGCGATCATCATGTATTAAAAGGTATTGACCTAAAAGTAAAATGGGGTGAGGTGGTGTCGGTCATTGGACCATCAGGATCAGGTAAAACCACATTTATTCGCACCTTAAACAGTCTAGAGGCGCTGAATAAAGGTACGGTTGATTTAATGGGCAACCCATTTTTGAAAGATACCGAATTAACCGATAAGTCTAAACCTTTTAAAGAACAAATTGTGCATATCGGTATGGTCTTTCAAAACTTTAACTTGTTTCCACATAAAACAGTTTTAGAAAATATCATGCTAGCACCTCAATATCACAAAATGTATGACAAAGGCGTTAACCAGCTAACAGCGATTGCAATGCTCGATAAAGTAGGTATGAGAGAGCATGCTAAAAAATATCCGCATCAGTTATCTGGTGGTCAAAAACAGCGAGTGGCCATTGCCCGTGCATTAGCGATGGAACCTTCTATCATATTGTTTGATGAGCCAACCTCTGCATTAGATCCAGAATTAGTGAGTGAAGTATTAAAAGTCATGGAACAACTCGCCAAAGAGGGTCTCACCATGATTATTGTGACCCATGAGATGAGCTTTGCCTTTAAGATTTCGGATAGAGTGATATTTATGGAAGGTGGTCATATCATAGAACAAGGGTCACCAGCCGAACTAGAAAACAGTACCAATGAGAGGTTTAATCAATTTATCAAAAACGTCGATCAGTAATTGCAGTTATTATTCAAACCAAAAGTAAACCGATATATGTATGTATATCGGTTTACTTTTTTAGTAGCACGCCAGCGTGTTCATAATCCAGCATTTTCATAACTTAACGTGCTCATAGTATCGTCAGTGAATGACTAGAGCGCTACGACGTAGTCCTCCTTTAAATAAAAGTGCTAATGAGCAAACGTAATAAACGTACAGACCCTCGTACTCATTTAAGAACTCTTTGACTTATAGCATCAGCACAGCGTGGCAATCACGACAACGCAACTGGCAATTATTAATACAACCATTAAGACAATTACTAAGACCATAAAAAACCACCTATTTGCAGGTGGTTTTTTGATGTGCGCCAAGCAATATAAATTATTTAATAAAATCAGGCTCTTGTGCTAACAATAGTCTTTTTATTTCTTCAAGGTGGGCTTCGCTAAAATCCTCAATAGACTCCCAATCTTGAGCGGTTTTCTCTGCGATGTCATCAGGAATGATGTTTAAGGGCTGATTGGTTGCGTAGGCGGTTGCTAAGACCTGACAAGATCTTTCAATCGTATACATATCATCGAACGCCACACCAATACTGTGTGAGCCGATCAATATCCCGTGATTGCCCATCATCAGACGGCTATGGTTGCCTAATAAGCCTGCTAATCTCTTACCTTCTGCATTGGTATCAGCCATACCTTGATAGCATCTATCATAATTCACGCGATTGAAATAACGTGCCGTATTTTGATCAATAGGCTTAATAACAGGGTCTTTTAACGTAGAGATGGTGGTTGTATAAATAGGATGTAAGTGCAGCACACATTTAATATCAGGTCTTGATAGATGGATTTGACCATGTATGGCCCATGCGGTTGGGTCAATTCTTGCCAACAGTTCTTCATCAGGATTATTGGTGTCTAATAATATTAAGTCACTGGCTTTAATGGTTGAAAAATGTTGCCATTTTGGATTGATAAGAAACTTGCTACCATCTTCAGACACGGAAGCACTGAAATGATTGGCAACTGCTTCATGCATATTTAGCCTTGCAAACCAGCGAAAACAAGCGGCTAGGTCAATACGTGCCTGTGCTTCAGATTTCATAGAGTTGCTTATTGAGTTCGTCATAAAATACTCCTATGGGTGTGATTATTACTATACAGAGAGTATTGAAAACAGCACTGTGTTTTTAAATAGGATTTACATTAGTAGTGCGTAGGTTTTTCAAAATTGCTTTTAATAGACGCAATTTAGTATAACTAGGGTATGCCCTGTTAACGTTATCAGCACCGTTGATACTGTTGTTTAAATTCACTAACCCTTTAGGAATGAATACGATGAAACAACTAAAACTTATATTACTCTCTGTCACTGCAGGTTTAGCGCTAACTGCTTGTTCAAATGAAACACCCACTAGCAATACAGAAAATAGTGACGCCACATCTACAAACGCAAGTGTTGATAAGCAAATAATTACGATAGGGTCAGACATGACGTTTCCGCCCTATGAGTATTTAGATGAACAAGGCAACCCAGGCGGTATAGACGTAGAAATCATGGCCAAAGTGGCTGAGCTTAATGGTGCGATCACGCCTAAATGGGAAGATACAAGATGGGCAAACTTAATTCCTGGCTTAAAAGGTGGTAAGTTTGATGTACTGTACTCGTCAATGTATATCACCAAAGAACGTCTAGAACAAATTGATATGATTCCTTATTATAAGACGGACATCTCTTTATTGGTACGTAGTGACTCAGACGTTGAACCTAGAGGCGCAGATGACCTATGTGGCGAAACGGTTGGTACAATGAAAGGCACGGCATTCTCTACTCAATTGGCAGACATCTCGCAAGAATGTGTCACACAAAATAAGCCTGCCATTACCATCAATGAGTATGAAAACTCACCTCAAACCACACAAGCGCTATTGTCTAGAGCGGTTGATATTCAGTATGACGATGCAGCAGTCATGAAGTCTGCCGCTGCGAAGTTAGGTGATCGGGTTAAGGTAAGCTCTACACAAGAGTTCTTTCCCATTGTTGGCGGTATAGCAGTCAAAAAGGGAGATACTGAAACATATAAAATCATTGCAGATGGTATCGAGCAAATGAAGCAGTCAGATGGTATCGAGCAAATGAAGCAGTCAGGTGACCTAGAGAAAATACTAAGCGTCCATGGACTGACGGTTCCAAGTCAAGAAGATATTGATCAAACTATGAATTAATCAATTGTTAATTCGCTTGATAAAAGTAACGGGATAGCGGATTTATTGATGTTTTACTATAAGCAAATAGAAGGAATTTAAGATGTTAACGAGCGAGCAAATCCAACAGTATTATGATGATGGTTATTTGGTTGTAGAAAATGCCATTGAGGCTGCTGAGCTGACAGACCTATTGGGTGAGATAAAATCCTGGATCGATGAAAGTAAGACGCATACCGAAGCGTGGGGAGCGACACTGGATGGTAGAGCAAGGTTTGATATTGATCCAAAGGATCATAGTGCCGATAACCCTTCTTTAAGACGTGTCACATCTCCTACAGAGATATCTGATAAGTTCTCTGATATGGCACTTAAATCTACCATGTCAGAAATGGCAGGCGATTTGATCGGCGGCAACGGCACACGATTTCATCATAGTAAAGTCAATGCTAAACTGCCCAACACCACAACCACTGTTAAATGGCATCAGGACTTTCCATTTACGCCTCACACCAATGATGACATGCTAACCGCACTACTCATGATTGGAGAAGTTACATTAGAAAACGGACCGCTGTTGGTGGTGCCTGGTAGCCATAAAGAAGAGTTGTATTCGCATTGGGAAGACGGCAAGTTTGTGGGCAAAGTGAGTAATGAGGTAGAAAGCGAGAAATGCCAACAGTTTGTACCTTGTATTGGTAAACCTGGTTCGATCTGTTTTATGCATAGCAGATTGCTGCACTCATCTGGCCCTAACAAAAGCGAGTTGCCCAGATACCTGTTTATCTCAGTTTATAACGCAGAAGATGCGCAAGCACTATCGCCAAACCCTTTACCAAGCAAGCATGAAGGTGCGTTGGTAACAGGTATCGCTAGCGGTACAGTCAGATTAACAGAGAACAATATCCAGCTGCCCGAAGTACCTGATGGTGCCTCGTTTTTCACTCAACAAGAGATGGCTGCTACGGCCTAAGATTACAGTTTGTATAGATCTAAATAACATGGGCTCCTTTTATATAAAGGAGTCTTTTAAGTGAATTTATTCAGTAGTTAGGGTGTGTCCTCATCTGCTGATTTATATTTCAAGTTAATGTCATTACAAAACTGGAGTTACCGGATGAAAACCATTTTAACCAGTCCTATTACTGATCGATGCGCATGGAAAGGACAGGATATAAGTACCAAAAAGGACTGGATAATTGAATTAGATAGCCACTTAATTTCAGTGTTGGACAACGCACTACATTTTATTAAAGGTTTGAATAAATCTGCTCCAAATTTTAAGAAAAGTGATGTTCCGATTAAAGATGATGCTTTTTTGGATCTTATTAATAATATCTCTGAAGCATTGGAAAATGGGTACGGATTTATTGTAATTAGGGGGCTAGACCCGCTTTTATATAATGAAGAAGCGTTAATAGATATGTTTTATATTTTGGGCGTCTATTTAGGTGACTCTGTATATCAAAATAAGGATAAACAATTATTAGGATATGTTGAAAATGTAGGAGATTTATCAAAAAAAGAGACTCGGGTTTATCAAACCAATGCGTACCTGCCATATCACTCAGACCTATCTGACGTAGTGGGCTTGATCTCAATCAGGAAAGCTAAAATAGGCGGTGAAAGCAGTTTGGTCAGCTTTGCATCTGTCTATAATACAATCTTAAAAGAATATCCTGAATATTTGGCTTATTATTATCACCCTGCCTATTATCATCATTTAGGCAGTAATAACCCGTCTATAAGTCCAATTTTTAGTTATTGGGAAGGAAAGTTGGCATGTCGCTATTTAAGAAAATATATAGAATTAGGTCATGAAAAAATAAATATTCCAATCTCACGTGTTCAGACTGATGCCCTTGATATATTCGATGAAATAAGCCATCGACCTGAATATAGACTAGATATGATGCTTGAACCGGGTGATATTCAGCTATGTAATAATTATGTAGTGATGCATTCAAGAAAATCTTTTGAAGATTATGAAGATCAAGATAAAAACCGAAAACTGGTTAGACTTTGGTTGAAAATGACAAATGCAAGAGCTTTGGCTCCAGACTTTCCTGGTAAGAATGGGTTTTCATAAAATACTATAAGGCTCATATTTAAATGACATTATGCTTGGGTGCAACACCGAAGTGTATCTATATAATCTGCCCAATCCTGCATCATCTTTACTCTGGTATCTATTTCATCAAGGCGATTATAGGCACCGCCATGAGTATCTTTGATACGATGACCTAGCTGCAGCTCTGTGACGATGTCTGAATAGCGCAGATCAGGCTGCTCCATCAGTAGGGTTTTAGCTGATGCCCGAAATCCATGGGCACATTGCACATTTTTATAGCCAAGCCGATGAAATACCTGTACCAGTGCTGCTTTACTGATATAAGCATTACTTGAAGTGCGCATTGATGAAAACACATATTCTTTATGACCAGTGATAGCTTGTATCTCTTGCAGTCTTGCAATGACCTGCGCCGCTAATGGCACCACTAGATCTGACACCATATCATCACGCCCTTGGCCTTTGGTTGGAGAAAACGCCCATATACGTTTGTCCCAATCTATGTCTTGCCAGTGCATAGAACGCAAATCAATACTACGCACAAACACATAAGGTAATAAATTGATGGCGGCAATGGTAATCGTACTCGCACCATTGAATGATGCCATGTCTTGTAATAAGGTTGCGAATTTATCTGGCTTGGTGATGGCTGGTAAGTGCCTGCCTGAGTTGGCAGGTGCCAGCTCTCCTCGGGTATCTATAGCCACATTCCTATCACACAAGCCGCGCGCCACCGCAAATGAAAACACTTTTTCTGTATAGAGCCTAGTACTGGCCCCAACGAACGCCGCTTGGTTCTTATTATTTTGAATCGACTCACACACCGTTAAAATAACTTCGCTGGTAATGTCGTTCATCCTCAAATCGCCAATCTCAGCGCACATATATCCTAAGCATAAATCCCAAAATTTAAGTGTTGAATCGCTAAACCCTGCTTTATTGCCTTTACCCTTATGGCGAGTCGCCATTTTATTGGCACGCCATGCCTGAGCCACCTCAGAAAAAGGTGCGTTTTTTAAGTGCGCATATTTATGGGTTTTTTCCTTTTGGTGACGCGCTTTGGGGTCAACCCCTTTTGCTACAAGGGCAAGTATAGATTCTGCCTTATACTTAACCTCATATAAACTGACCTCTTCAATACTACCCATCATGATTTTGGGACGTTTGCCTTTAATATGCGGATGTGCGTAACGCAGGTAATATGATTTTTTGCCGCTTGGTGAGACTTGCACGCTCAAACCTGCCATACCTGATACACGAACTGAATAGGTCTTGCTTTGAGTGGTCAGCTGATTGATATCACTAAGGTCGTTGATTGCCATATTTATATCCGTCGTAATGGTTGGTGATACCGTTAATTGAATATAGCCATCACTGTCTTGACTATTGGATACCTTGATGGACACCTTGAATATTTTTATTTATAAAAATTCCTTTATAAAAAGCAGTTTAACTAACAATCATCCCCAAGGTTCACTTGGGGATGATTATAGCATAATGTACCAACAATTAAGACAATAGCGATTGGGTGATGTATTTATCACTTGAAATGCTATAAATATCGTTTTTATCTAAAATTTCAGTACATAAATTTAAAGAAAAAAATCTCTGTAACCTATATTTATCAGTAGTTACAAAGAATTTATTACCTAATTAGTGCTCGCGTACGAGCATAGAATAATAAAATAGGGGTGATAGTACTGTTCTGTGCAAATTTAGAGAGTATTATTTTGAGGTGTTTTTAAGGTACTTTTTAAAGCAGTGTGTAAATGTGTGGATTTAAAGAATTGGCAATTAATAAGAGGGGTTGAGCAGAGCGATAAATGATTTGATAAGCAATTTTATTTCCTGTCATACAAAACACTCAAAACGCTTCACTCAGCCACAATTGAGTCGTAGCTTAGTGAAGCGCTGTGTTGGTTGTTTATAGACTTTTATGCCTTGGCTAAAAACTGATTAAGGTGTTCTGCAATTTCATCAGGTTTTTCGTCAATTAACCAATGAGCGACATCTTTGATCCAAACAAGTTCCGCATTTGGAATCGTTTCTACTAACTTTGGCGCATAGTCCGGTTTTTGGAAAGGATCTTGATCTCCCCACATAATAAGTGTCTGTTGCTGAAGGTTACTCAGATCGTCAGCAATAGCCTGAGTATACTCCTTGTTTAACCGTTCAAGGTTACGGAAAAAGGCATGCTTACCATCTTCAGTCGACCAAGGTTCAAGATACATATCTATAAGCTCATCCGTCATGATGCTCTTATCTTGTACGCCTTTTGGTAAGAAGCCTCGCATCATGGTTAAAAAATCCTCCGAGCTCATATCAGACTCAGCGCCAGGCTCTTGCAAGGGTTCAAACTCTGGAATAGGCCACGAATCAAAACAGATACTATCTATCAAGACAAGCTTACGAATTTTCTCTGGATAATTAACTGCGATCAATTGCGCAATACCGCCACCAATATCATGCCCAACAATATCAGCACGCCGCGCACCTAAGACGTCCATGAGTTTTGCGATTATGCTACTCTGAGCGTTAATGGACACATCTGCATCGTTTGGTTTGTCAGATTTACCATAATTGAGAAGGTCAGGGGCGATGACACGATGTGTCTTTGCAAGCTCTGGAATGATATTTCGCCACATAAGGCTGTTGGTTGGAATCCCGTGTAGCAGAATTATCGGACTACCTGAGCCTTGTTCCAAAAATGCAATTTTATGCCCATCAATGTACGTATGGTTTTTTGTTATTTGAGTACTCATAGCGTTCTCCTAAAAATGACTATCAATGATTGTGAGGCCATCCTGCGGGTAAGAAAAGTCGTTCTGGTGTTGTATCAAAAATTGTTATTTTAAAGTCAGGTAAAGCAGACCAACCCGAAGAAAGTGATGTTCATCATACATTAATAGTAAGAAAATTATGGCTTTAACGGTTATTGGTTTGTACCTCGAACGTTATGAGTTTGTTGAAATGCCTAAATAATTTATAATGTTGTAAAGTTTAAAAAAACACCTTTTAACGTATTAAATGGCAACTTGATGCTGTTTAGCGGTATCAATATCTCATGATCAACTATAGATAATAAGTAGTGATATAATACTCCAATAATCAATATTTTATAAAAGGTCTACCTTATGGCTCGTACCGCTAGCGCATTACACATTTTAGTAAAACACAAAGAACAGGCTGAAGACATTATTGCCAAGCTTAAAAAGGGTGCCAAGTTTGATGTGCTCGCTAAGCGATATTCAACCTGCCCATCAGGTAAAAAAGGCGGTAGCTTAGGTGAGTTTCAAAAAGGCGACATGGTACCGCCATTTGATAAAGTCTGCTTTACTGGTGAACTTTTCACCCCGCATTTAGTGAAAACCAAATTTGGTTGGCATGTGGTGAAAGTGCTTTATCGGACGTAAGTGTCCTCGCCAGCCATACCAGCGTGTACCTCTTGCACTCTGCTGCCTTGGGGTTGCATTTTAATCACTAGGGTTGGGTTCTTTTCTTTTCAATGACTTGTACCAGCCCGCTCTGTACTGATGATGCATCAGCAGGTGGCATAGCAACGGCTGTGTTTTTGATAAGCAAGGTATACTCATAATTAGGTTCATAATCAAAACCCTCTATATCACTATATCTGTACTGCCAATCTGTTTGACTATCCGTTTGGTCAGCTGGCTTTGTTAACAGGCATGATTGTGGCGCGACGCCTACACAGTTTACTTGATGGTCAGCGACGATGATTTTGCGTAATACATATGGCATGGCATGTACAGTTAGCTGACGTTCGCCATCTGGCTTTGATTGCTTGTCTGTTATTTCTATATCACCCTTGACTTCTATATAGGGGCTGTATAGAATTGAGAAAACATTGAAAAAAATAAGCAACGCCTTACTCTAG
>NZ_JBQSXG010000080.1:0-14322 GCF_052378005.1 Psychrobacter sp. AOP31-B2-9 | reverse complement strand
GTAGTTAATAGACAGCTAGACACTATTAAGGTTGCTGCCTTTTTTATTATGTTAGGGTCTTTTTACCTATTTTTCCTTGCAACAAAAGGAGTTGTTTTTCAGAATGGTCTTAAATGGTGTGGCTAATCGGCTCAATAGCACACGGGCATAAAGCCATCACTAACTATTAACTAGGGTCGATGGATTAATATCTTTGGCTTTTGATAGTGAAAACTAGCAAATGAACAGCAAATGGTTGATTGCGATATTACTTAACTTTAGTCTGTTATATTGAGGGATGGTTGCATATAATGCTTAATAAAAATCCACTAACTGACAATAAACCTTGATTGAGTTCCAATATGTTTTTACCGCTTCCTCCCGTACCTCCTGTCGGTAAAATAATCAGTCGCCCTTATGAGGGCGACATTCCTAACTTTAAAGAAAAAAATGTCAGTATTAATAGATTAAGTTCACTTATTCATGAGGTCAATCCAGACTATTTATTATTTCATCCCAGTATTAACTCTATCCAAAATGTATGGCTTTTAGCGTCTTATTGTGGTGCATGGTTAGGTGGGCAGAATATATTTTTCTTGTTGGCAGTTATATATGATTATGTTTTTTTAAGCCCTTTCGATATTGTTGGTCTTTCATTAATAATAATGCTGATGATACTGATATCAATCTTATCATTCGGTGCATTTTTTACTCTAAAGCAACTTAAAAGAAAGCAATCTCGCTACCACAAAATATTGCTACTGAAACAAACACAACAGCTTGCTTATTATGAGCACAAGCGTAAGCAGAAGCCTATCCTTCATCTAATAAATTACAAAGACATCACAGCCTCCATAAGGCGTAATGAGGGTTTAGTGTATGAAGTGCTTAATCTACATGTAATAGATGAGGCAACAGGAGAGCCAAGCTTATCTATTAACTTTGAAGACATGCAACTAAACCCTTATGATCAGTGGACGTTTATTCGTATCTATATGGAACGTCCAGCAGACGAGCTACCGCTTGATCCAAGATACGCTCACGCTTGTCCGACAGATATCAGTACCTCGCTATTGGCTTGTGCTGACATCGCTCAAGATAAGAAAGGCAAAGGCTTAACTGGTCTGCATCATGAAGTGACGGTTATGGGTTGGTTGAGAGCGTGTACGGTCAGCTACTTAGATCTAGCTGAAGGCAATATTTATCAATCCAGTGCCAACCCCGCACTGCACCCTGAAGTGCAGCGTCGGCTCATGTGGGATGGAAAAGATAACCCATATAATGTGTTGCCTGTCACTGCAGAGCGCCAAGCCGCCTTTGATAATAAAAACACAAAGGTCAAACTGAAATGGTACTCAGGCATAGCAGTGAATGCGACATGGTTTATCGGCTCGATATTGTACGTAATGCTAGTGATTGCTTAGATGAAAATGCGAGTATAGTCAAATCCATATAAATCCGCTACATCGTCATCCTCGCTCACCATACTAATGTATCGCTTGCACTCGGTTTCCTTGTATCGAAATTATTCGAACTCAACTATATACAGTGGCCTGTCTTAAACGATTTATTTCAAAAGATGTGTGTGCAATGTGCGCCTATAATTGGATCCAATTGTCATTTTTAAACTTTTACTGCTTTCTTATTCAAAATAAACACCAACACCGCACCTAATATGACCGTGCTTGCCACCACGAATTGCATGGTTAATTGCTCGGATAAAAACACCACACCTAGTATGGCCGCAAGCACAGGCACACAAAGTTGTACCACAGCAGCTTGGGTGTTTTTTAACAGTGGCATCGCCATATACCAGATACTGTAACCCATGCCTGAGGCGAGCGCCCCTGATGCACATGCCAGCAGTATGCCTGTAATAGTGATATCGCTTATATTGATGTTTTCCAAGCCGATATCATCTAGATAGAGCATAGCGATGAACAATAGCATCGGAACGGCTGTCAGACTTCTGATAAAGTTAAACGCTGTGGCGCGTAGCGGTGATATACAGGACTTGCCACAGATGCTATAAACACCCCAAGCCACACCACTGATTGCCATCAGCGTCGCTGCCGATAGTGAAGGCACTGCCGCTGAGGGTAGCATCAAGTAGACAAACCCGATTACCGCAACGATGAAGGCTGCCCATTGCAAGGCGCTTAGTTGCTCTTTTTTATAAATGCCCCAACCAATCATCGTGAGCTGCACCGCTGAAAACAAAATCAGTGCACCAGTACCCGTATCTAACTCCACATAAGCGATCGAAAAACACAATGCATAAACCACTAAACTTATGCTACTAAGCCAACTGCCTTTGTCATTTAAAATGGCTTCATAGGAGGCGTTTTCTACCTTTGTCACCCGACGTCGTAAGCGGTAAGTGTAAACCGTCATGATGATAGCTAGACAGACAGCCGCACTGACCAAACGCATGATGGTAAAGCTCCAGGCATCTATATAACCCTCTGCTAGCGCCATTCTTCCAAAAAGAGAGTTTGCGGCAAAGGCGATCAGTGCGATAACAGTATAAAGCGTGGCTTTCACAATAATTCCTACTATGAATAAGTGGGTTTTAATATATATAACAAAGGGTTTTGTCTGTGTTTTTTTGTCTATGCTGTTATCACAGTGCCTGGTTTTTTAGCAAAAATGATGACTATCAATCTCAAACTGAATGGAACCAGCGTCACAGAAAGCGACATTTTGTCGTACTTATAACGAAAAATCTTTTTTAAATTGGACTAACGATAGTTGCATGGGAGATAAGGATTGTGAATGAAGCTTTAGACAAATAACAACACATTTCCTCAAAGTTTGAACTAAATTTAATCAATGCTAATTTAACGAATGTTAAGTTGGTCAAATAAAAAATACACGTCAGAAACGATAGCATGGATTGGATAAGTGTTTTGCCATTTTGTTTTGATGGTTGATGAAATATCACCATATCGATAGCGACTGTCAGAACTGGAAAGGAGTATTTTTGTTTTTGTAGAGCATTAGACAAAGGAGGCGTTGCTTAATAGCGATATAGCTGTCTGATAAGAGGAATTAGGCTGTGCTAAATTTGCCTAACCACATAGTTAGGCAGGACCAAATAGTCGGGTTTAGAACAGCCCAGATCTTTGTGATGTAAAAGTTAATACAGCCAGTCTTAAATAAAAGCGATACAAATTGAACGATACAAATTGAACGATAAGGTACTGGATACATTTTGCTTGCTTGCAGTGCTTGTATAGACAGAGGCTGGGCAAGATGTATCCAGTATCACTATATGTGCTTTATAGTGAATCGACTATAGATTCTGTCTACCTTGATAAGTTTAAGCGACTTTATACCAGTCAACTTTACGAGTCATGACCATCACACAGGCGAGTATTACAAAGCAGAATACAGCACCCAGTAATAAATTCATGTCTTCTGTGGTAAGAATGCCAAAAAATGATGCATACAATCCTGCCAGTGTGGCAGTAAAGATGACCGCACGTTTTACACCACCCAGCACATAATAGGTATACCAGCCAATAAGACCAACACAGGCACTAGCGGCAATGGCATACGCTTTCCAAAACACTATCTGCTCGGCTAATGGCAGTAATAACACATAAAAGACAAATAACGCACAACCGACCAATAGGTACTGAATTGGGTGAATACGGCTAGATTTAATCACTTCAAATAAGAAAAAAGTGCCAAACGATACTAGGATTAGTAATAGAGCGTATTTCATGGTTCGTTGAGTTTGTAGATAGACGTCATTAGGCTCGGCAAAACTAACGCCAAAGCTGCTGAGTCTGATACTGTTAGGTACACCGCTTTCTGCTGCTGCATCAATACTATTACTGACTTCAGAAGCGTAACGGTTCGTATCTAGATAAGCACTACTAACGACAGCGCATCCTTTATGGGGAATACTCAAGCATTGTGATAATCGCTGGTTGTTAGCCATCGTGAGGTATTGATTTTGCCACTTGGCATCAAAGCCTTTTTGGGTAAAGTTTTTGATATTTGGTAGTGCTGTGCCAATAAAGTTTGGTGCGTGCCAGTTACTCTGCATGGTCAGCTCGAAGTTTTGTCCAGTCGGTACAGTATTGATATTACTGATACCAGATAAAGGCACATGAACCACAATACCGTTCAGCTGTGTTAATAGCTCCTGAGTAAGTGCAACTTCGACGTAAGTTAAGCCTTTAATCATGGTAGCTTGCGGATAGGTCGCTTTTAGTTCACGTTTGCCGATCGTCACTGTAGGCAACGTCGCAAGGCCGCGTAGGTCAGACACAGGGATAATCAACTTTGCCTTATTCCAGTGTGTGAGGGTTTGCTCTGGAACTATATTGTCTTGATTCGCTATGGCTACTGTACTTGTTTCACTTAGGTTTTGGTTCGATGAGTTTAAGAGCTGGTTGTCTAATGAGTAATTTTGATCAAATTTAACCTCACCATTGTAGCTAGTCGCATGATAAACACCGCGTTTATAGGTATCGGTGCTTACTTTTAGGTTTTGCGCTGATTGAGTTTGCGAGGCAAATAAGGTCTCAACGCTTGGGTATGAGGCGGCGCAGTCACTGATCAAATCTGGCACTTGCGTCTGACATTCAGGTGTTACTGTGGTAGGAATGGCGATAAATGGTGTGATGATTTCTTGTGGGTCAACGTGTTGTTGAGTGATTTCTTTGACGACAGATTCTGCATAGTTCTGTCTTTCGTAGATGACCGAGCCGATCATATTGAGACCAACGGCAAACAGAACGCACAGCCCCGCGATGATGGATAGTTTAATTAATAGTGTTTTTTGCATGGGAGTCCCTCATATGAGTCTTTAATCCAAAACTGTCAATACAACAGTCAGCAGGTTTAAAGAAAAGGATAGAGGAGGGATGAAGAAAAAATATGTAAGAACAGTGGAAAGTGTGTGGAAAATAACAGGCTTGTGTTTTTGTGTGACTAAAAATTGCCACAACAATTTTTACTAACGTGAAGTAGAGTTTGTGTGGGACAGCCAGTTAGCTACTTGTTGTACTCGTTGCTCTCTATTACCACCGATGCGATGAAACGGTTTCTTATGATGGGTCAACTGGTTTGCAAAATAAGCACTTATCTCATCGCGCTGGTGTGGACTATCGCGTAAGTCGTCAGCTACCCACGGCGTATCGACGTCGGTCAATAATATTAAATCATAATGGTGTATTAATGCTGCATGAGTCAACTCAGTAGGGCAGTCGTCATAATACCAATTAGCGTAGGCCATTAGCTCAAACAGACTGGTATCACAAAACAGATAATGGTCGCCTTGTGACGTTTCAGCTGCTTGTATGGCGAGTTTGTTTTCTAATGCTATCTGGCCTTGTGCGATAGGGAGCAGGTCATCCCACGTACAAGTCAGTTGCTTTTTATCCCATTTGTCTTGTAGATAGGTACGCATGTACTCTGGTACCCAAAGGCTATCGAAATGAGTCGCTAAATCGCGGCACAACGTCGTCTTCCCCGTACTCTCTGCACCTAGTACCGCAATTGTAGTGACTGATTTAGGTGTGCGCTGTATGAGGTTGTGTGCCATGTTGTGTACGATAGCGTCGTTGCCATTCATAATAAGCCCAGATTGCGATGAGAGTGAAAACTACATACTGTACTGCGGTAAAGGTAAAACCTTTATAAAAGTATAAAGGCACAGAAATAGCGTCAGCGATGATCCACAGTAACCAATGCTCAATTTTACGTCGGGCCATGAGCCACATCGCCATTAAGAAAAGTGCCGTGGTGAGCATGTCAGTATAGTCGACCCAAGTGAATAAATGCAGACCAAGCACGGCACCGTCAAAGCTAAAGCCATTGTTAATCACTGGACGGAAATAATAAATGCTAGCGACGAAAGCAACGGTAGCAGAGGCCAGTGCAGTTAGTATTGGTACATCTTTTATATGTAAGTGTTCAACTTGGATGCTATTTTGAGCATTATTGTTTTTTAACAATGCATCCTGCTGCTGGCTAGTTTGGGCGGAATAATCTGGTAGTTTCTTATTTTCTTTGTTTTTTGACCAGTTAATCCATCCATAGATACTCATGATACTGTAATAGGCATTGATGAACATATCACCAAACAGCTGCCACTTCCATAATAAGTACACAAATATCGCGGTACTCACTAGCCCAACAGGAAATGCCAAAACCTTGGTTTTGCTGGCGAGTAATACACTTGCGACACCAAATATAACGGCAATCAATTCGAGGACGATGAATAAAGTGGTGTAGTCAGCGTACTGTCCAAATAGCCAGTTGAGAAGTTCTGCCATTAGCATTTTCCAAATATTAGCTTGTATAGTCAGTCCTAAACAAAAGAGGCACAACCACTCAATACGGCTTAGATTTTTCTTGCTTTCTGTGCCTGCGCAGACAGAGGCTACGCAAACTGTAACCCGTATCGCTGTATTTTTTAGAGTGGATCGACTATATACGTATTTTTAGTGAGGCTTGAAAGAAAAAATAGCGTCAATTATAGCGTAGCTGCTGTAAAATCAGGTAATCTTTGCTCGTTTTTCGCAACAAACAGGTTATTTGTAACAAAGTATTAGAAAAATTATAATATTCAGGCATAATAAAGCCACTGATTTTAAGTTTACAGTCATTCACCGAAAGCAAATGACTATTATTTTTTAACCTTTATGCTTATTTTAAGCACTATAGCAGTAGACAAGGAAGCTTATCATGACGACTTGTATCACAGGCACAGGCCTATACATTCCACCTTATAGCATCAGCAACGAAGAGTTAGTTGAGTCATTTAACCAGTATGTTGAAAACTATAATACAGAACATGCTGACGAGATAGCCGCAGAGACGGTTACAGCGCTTCAGCCTTCATCCGCGGCCTTTATCGAAAAAGTCTCTGGCATCAAATCACGTTATGTGATGGAAAAAGACGGTATCTTAAACCCTGAAATCATGGCGCCAGTGATTGCCTATCGCAACTTAGGTGAAGAGCTGTCTGTTATGGCAGAGATGGGTGCTGCTGCGTTAAAGGACGCATTGGCTGACGCTGGATTAGAAGCCAATGACTTGGATGGTATTATCCTTGCTTGCTCAAACTTTCAGCGTACTTACCCAGCAGTTGCCATCGAGATTCAAAACGAGATTGGTATGGTTGGTGGGTTTGCTTATGATATGAATGTTGCCTGTAGTGCAGCGACATTTGGTCTATCACAAGCACATGGTTCTATTGTCTCTGGTCTGGCCAAGCGTATCGCTGTAGTCAACGTTGAGATTACCTCAGCGCATCTAAACTGGCGTAATCGTGACAGTCACTTTATCTTTGGTGATGTCGCAACAGCATCTATCGTTGAAGATCTAGATACGCCAAAAGGCTATGAGATTCTGAACTCTAAGCTATTCACCCAGTTTTCGACCAACATCAAAAACGAATATGGATTTATGGATCGCTCAGAATATTTGGCGGCACAGACCGAGATGTACCCAGATATCAAAGCACCAGTGACTGACAAGCTGTTTTTGCAAAATGGCCGTAAAGTATTCCGTGAAGTCTGTCCGAAAGTGTCAGAGATTATCACTGAGCATTTGACCGAGAACGAATTACAAGCCAGCGATGTGAAGATGATGTGGTTACACCAAGCCAATGCCAATATGCTTGATTTAATCTTACGCACAGTCGTTGGTAAAGAAGCTGATAAAGCCATTGTGCCAAGTGTCATCGCTGAATTTGCCAATACCAGCTCAGCTAGTCCGATGATTGTCTTCCATCGCTATAAAGACAAACTAGCATCTGGCGATTTGGGCGTTATTTGTTCATTCGGTGCTGGTTACTCGATTGGTTCAGTATTGGTTCGTAAGGTTTAAGTTGTTTAATCATCGAATTGTTTAATCATCGAATTATTATCAGACTTTATTGTCATACGAAAAACTGTCACATTAAAAATAGCCAAGAATGTTCTTGGCTATTTTTTTGTTTGAATTTTCTGAAAGAAATACCATAAACCCCGAGTGAGAAAACCAGTTAATGATAACCAATCTAGAATCGGTGCAGACGTTTGACCATATTGTTTAGCGATATAATGGTAAGATTGCTTAGAATAACGACAAGATTACGCAGAGGTTTTAATTTAAGGCAAAAAATTTGCTATAATCACTCTCTTATTCCTCTCATCTAATTAAAAGTCCTTTTATGAAAGAATCCTTACGCCTGCGTTTAGACCAGATGGTAGACCGTTATGAAGAGGTCACCGCCTTATTATCAGATCCTAGTGTCATTAGTGATAATAATAAATTTCGTGAATTGTCTGTCGAGCACAGTGACTTGATGGAAATCACGACGCTGTGGCAGAACTATGTGCAGGCAGAGACAGATCAGGCCGACGCAGAAGTGATGCTAGCTGATGCAACTGATCCTGATATGAAAGAGATGATGAACGATGAGATCGAAAGCGCACGTGACACCATAGTGGAGATGGAAGAAGCACTCAATGTCATGATGCTGCCAAAAGATCCTAATGATAAGGTACCAGCGTTCTTAGAGATTCGAGCAGGGACAGGCGGTGATGAAGCGGCGATTTTCTCTGGTGATTTGTTCCGTATGTACCAAAAATACGCGCAGAACCAAGGCTGGACAGTAGAAGTACTGTCAGCTAATGAGGGCGAGCATGGCGGTTATAAAGAAATCATCACCCGTGTATCTGGCAACAGCGTCTATGGTCGTCTAAAGTTCGAGTCAGGCGCTCATCGTGTACAACGTGTGCCTGAAACTGAGAGTCAAGGTCGTGTTCATACTTCAGCGTGTACGGTTGCGGTCATGCCAGAAGTTGAGATCGATGATACAGTGGATATCAATCCTGCAGACATAAAAATGGATACTTTCCGCTCAAGCGGGGCGGGTGGTCAGCACGTTAACACCACTGACTCAGCCGTACGCTTGACGCATATTCCCACTGGCACTGTGGTAGAGTGTCAACAAGAGCGTAGCCAACACAAAAACCGTGCACATGCGATGAAAATGCTGGTCTCAAAAATCCAACAAGCCAAAGTGCAAGCACAGGTCGACGTGGCAGATTCTATACGTCGTGACCTAGTCGGTAGTGGTGACCGTAGTGAGCGTATTCGTACTTATAATTTCCCGCAAGGGCGTATGACCGATCATCGCATTAACCTTACCTTATATAAGCTTGATTCTATTATGGAAGGTGACTTGGATGAGACGCTTGATGCCTTATTGCGTGAGCATCAAGCAGACCTAATGGCTAGTATCGGCGGCGGTGAATAAGATAGCTACAAAACAACAGGTTTGTCAGTCTTACTGACATAAGTACGAACGAAAAGATAGCCAGTTATTTTTGATACCGAAGATAAGGTAATAATTATGATAAATGACAGGTTTAATTTAAGATTATTTCCTAATCGTGTTTTATGTGGTGTTTTTATGGCGATTGGCCTCTCTGCTTGTAGTTCCATACCATCTACGTCACCAGAGCAGTCCTCCGATAGCATATCGGAAAACATGATAGCCGATCCACTTACTTATCAAGCTTGTGTTTATCCACCTAGTGAGATGGTTATGGCTTGTCGCTCACAAAATGGGCGGTTTGTTCGGCAAGGTAGGCGTGGTTGCTATCAGTGCGTATTATCTTACAGTGATGCTGGTAAAGCTTGTAAGGATAGTGCTGACTGCGAAGGACAATGTAAGAACGCCAGTGGTTTCGCTAAACCAAATGCTAAAAATCAAACTGGACAATGCGCCAGTAATAGCAGTGTTTTTGGATGTTATCAAGTTATTAAAAAAGGTGTGGCACAGCCTGCTATTTGTGTCGATTGATTGTCATGTTTGTTAGGACGTTTTTTATCTGAACGTCTTATTTTAAATTTATAGTTTTTATTTCTTCTTTTAATCACCTAATAATTTTGAGAGTGTTATGTCAAAGCCCAATAATCAAAATCAGAATCAAGAGCAAGCTCCAGAAGATGCTAACGAGCTGATTGCACAACTGCAAGCTAAACTAGATGATATCAGTGCTTCGGGCAAGCAGCCGTATCCAAATACGTTTAAACGCACTGATTATGCGCAAGACTTACAAACGGCTTTTGATGGTGTATCAAAGCAAGAAATTGAAGAAAAAGCAGCAAATGGCGAAAAGACTCAGGTCAATATCGCAGGTCGAGTTATGCTCAACCGTGGCTCATTTATCGTCATTCAGGACATGACAGGTCGTATTCAATTATATGTCGCACGTAAAGAGCTTGATGATGAGACACGTGCAAGCATCAAGTCACTAGATTTGGGTGATATCGTTGGCGTATCAGGTTATATCGGTCGCTCAGGTAAGGGTGATTTGTACGTTCATATCGAAGAATTTAACTTATTGACCAAATCACTACGTCCGATGCCAAACAAGTTCCATGGCCTAGCTGACGTAGAAGCTCGCTATCGCAACCGTCATCTTGATTTGATGACCAATGAGACGACTCGTGATACGTTTATGATTCGTAGCCAAGTCGTTAGTGGTATTCGCAAATTTATGTTAAACGAGCGTTTTATGGAAGTTGAAACGCCGATGATGCATCCTATCCCAGGTGGTGCTGTGGCGCGTCCGTTTGTGACCCATCACAACGCTTTAGATATGCCACTTTATCTACGTATCGCGCCTGAGCTTTATCTGAAGCGCTTAGTCGTTGGCGGATTTGAGAGAGTATTTGAGATTAACCGCAGCTTCCGTAACGAAGGTGTCTCTACTCGTCATAACCCTGAATTTACTATGATTGAGTTTTACCAAGCGTATGCAGATTACCATGACTTGATGAACCTGACTGAGCGCTTATTTAACGAATTGGCAATGGATATTTTGGGTACAACTGAAATCACCTATCAAGAAGAAGACATTAGCCTAAAAGCGCCGTTTGCACGTTTATCGATGACGGATGCGATTGCAAAATATGCAGACAACTTTGATATGGCACGCATCAATGACCGTGAGTATCTGGCAGAGTATGCGTCAACAACATTAAAGCAACAAGTCAAAGACGGTTTTGGCATAGGTAAATTACAAACGATTATCTTTGAAGAAACTGCTGAGCATCAATTGCGTCAACCAACGTTTATCACTGAGTATCCAGCTGAAACTTCACCATTAGCACGCCGTAGTGATGACAATCCTGAAATCACCGATCGTTTTGAGCTGTTTGTTGGTGGCCGTGAATTGGCCAATGGCTTTAGCGAGCTTAATGATCCAGCAGATCAAGCAGAACGCTTCCACGGCCAAGTCGCTGAAAAAGACGCTGGCGATGATGAAGCAATGCATTTCGATGAAGAGTATATCGAAGCATTGTCTTATGGCCTACCACCGACAGCCGGTGAGGGTATTGGAATTGATCGCTTAGTCATGTTACTGACTGATTCTGCTAGCATTCGTGACGTGATTTTGTTCCCGCACATGCGCCGCAAGCATGAAGGTTAAAGTGGATTTGCTTGCTATAAAGAGACGCCTTAATCTGCACTGATATTCAACTGAAGATAGAAAGTTTTACTCCTTTTAAGATGATGGGTTTAAGACTTTTTATGGGATTGCATTTATAGGAATATTATGGATACTCAGCAAGCATCATTCTCGCTTTGGCAAAAAATGATTCAGCAATGTTTTTTATCTTTATATGAATTACCCAAAGACAAAATCACTGACCCTCAGAAATTTCAGGGTTATGATTTTGTTTTTGAGTTTTCGGACGCGACTATTTATTTTCTTGTCAATACGGTTGTGAGACAAGCGAATAAGAAAGAAGTGGATAGTGCTAAAGTTCGTGAGTGGAGAAAGGAAGTTGTTAATGAGTTAATCAAACGTCACGCTCAGGTTTATCACAAAAATGATAAGTTGGTTGCAGCGAGGAGCACATCGATAGCTGATAAAAAAACTTATTTTATTGGCTTAACCTCATTGTCCATCAGTCATCAGGACGAACAATCTGGTCTTTCCTCTTATGCCGTTGGCTATGAATATGGCAGCCGTTTTTTCGCTGAAGACTGCGTTTTGGATCTAGATAATGAACAAAGTGTTTTACAAGTTTTTAGCTATCAAAACTTCGCTGATATACTCAGTCAATTGGTGACCCCAAGTGATTTGACGACATTTTTAGATTTTCATCGTGATCAGTTAGCCAGTTTTTCATCATTTAAAAATGAGTCAACATTATTAAAACAGTTTTTGCAATCACCTGACTTTCACCAAAGAGCGATTGATGTTCAAGAACGGTTGATTGATAACGAGTTAATTGACCAAATAGAATTACGTTTACGTAAAGTATCAGAACCGAATCAGACTGTATTTGCCAATGCTTTAATGGCTGAGATTCAAAAATACACTCGGATGTGGTATAAACTTTTTAATAGTGTGATTGAGCGTTATCACAAAGCAGGTAAACCATTACCAAGAGCACAAATAGATGTGTTGGCAGATGAGTCAATGTATACCTATGCGTGTCTAGTAGAAAAGATTTTAGCTTATAGAACCATGGATCAAGATTCTCGTTGGAATGGTTATGTTCGTCATGAGCACTCTTATCATGTCTTTGGTCGACATTATCTTATAGTGTTTTATGCGCAAGATGATAGTAGCTCGTTGAGTGCAGGGGATGTGCGTTCATCTCATCAGGATTTATTGTCAGATCTCAATGCCCAACTACAAGATCCAGTAATGAGTGATTTGTTTTTGCTTGGTGTAGAGTTTCGACCTTGTGAATACAGCGTAAACACCGAGGTGTATTTGGATATTTTTCATCAAACAGGTACGTTGATTGATGAAAATACTCAGCGTTTATATGAACGTTTGGCAAAACTTCAAGCTCAGTTATAATCTAAAGCTAATATAGCTCGCTGGTTTGACACTTTATCTATATTTGTATTATTTATATTGGCATTTATTATGACGCAGCAATATCAAGTCTTAGCTCGCAAATATCGTCCCAAAAACTTTCATGAGTTAATTGGGCAAACGCATGTCTCGCAAGCATTGATTAATGCGATTGATTATAACCGTTTACATCATGCTTATTTGTTTACAGGTACGCGTGGCGTTGGTAAGACGACGATTGCACGTATCTTATCGAAATGTCTGAACTGTGATACGGGCATCACTAGTACGCCTTGCGGGGTGTGTGATAACTGCGTGGCCATCGATCAAGGACGCTTTATCGATCTTATTGAGATCGATGCAGCGTCGCGTACCAAAGTTGAAGACACACGCGAGCTGCTTGATAACGTACCCTATGCGCCAAGCCAAGGACGTTATAAAGTTTATCTCATCGATGAAGTGCATATGCTGTCTACGCACAGTTTTAACGCTTTACTTAAAACGTTAGAAGAGCCGCCTGAGCATGTAAAGTTTTTACTTGCCACAACTGATCCACAAAAACTGCCTATTACCATCATCTCGCGCTGTTTACAGTTTGTACTACGTCCATTACCACAGACGTTGCTCAGTGAGCATTTGGCCAATATTCTTAACCAAGAGCAAGTAGCATATACACAGCCCGCCCTTTGGCAGTTAGCCAGTGCCGCGAAAGGCTCGGTGCGTGATGCCTTGTCGTTGACCGATCAAGCCATTGCTTTTGGTCAAGGTAGACTAGATGATGTCACTGTTAATGCTATGCTTGGTTTGATTGATGCGGCTGACTTGATCCGTTTGATTACTGATATATATAACCATGATAAGTCTGCTGTGGCGAACCATATCGAGCAAATGCGCGCGCAAATGGTTGATGCGACTAGTATGTTTGATGGACTCACTGAGCTGCTTCATCAATTGGCCTTGACTCAATTATTACCTGAAGTCGCTTTGAATGTAAATGAAGTGCAAGCACAAGAGATTACTGTACTTGCAAAGCATATTAGCCCAGATGTGTTACAACTGTATTATGAAATTGTGGTGCAGGCGCGTGAAGGCGTTAAGCTTGCCAGTACGCCTATGCAGGCACTTGAGATGTGTATCTTGCGTCTACTGGCCTTTCGTCCGTTGCCAATAGATGAAGTATTGAACAATATTTATGACAGTGAGGTATCCTCTACAGAAGCATCATCTATAGAAACAGTTGCTTCTACAGCATCTGTCGATGCTGTCGTACATCAAGCTTCAGAACCGCCATCACAGCCTTATGATATTGACTATCAGGCGTCTAGTAGTGACATGTCACAAGCCGACTCTTATCAATCTGAGTCTCACGAAGATAACCCGTTAAGTGTCAATAATATTGGTGATCCAGAACAGAACTTAACTTTGATGGCTGATAGCGTGCAGCCTGAACCAATTGTTGAGCCTGAACCAATTGTTGAGCCTGAACCAATTGTTGAGCCTGAAC
>NZ_JBQSXG010000079.1:0-14393 GCF_052378005.1 Psychrobacter sp. AOP31-B2-9 | reverse complement strand
GTCTAGGGTTTGCTTTTAGTTCACGCGATAGTTATCTAAACGGGCGGAGTATTTCACTGCTCAAAAGATGGTAAGTTTGTCTATGAGAATGCCAAAGTTAGCCAATCAAAACGAACCTGTCAGTGATATATTTTCAGATGCTATAAATTACTTGATATATTGCTGTTAATAGGCTGTTTTGCTTGATTTTAATGACGCTCAGATGCCCCTAAATCAACAAATTTGTGCTAAAATAGCTTCTTTTATTTACTATCAAAAATATCATTGTTTTCGTAATATTTTCCATGCTTTATAGCATTGCTTTGCTCGTTGTTTTTATTGATGATTATCAATATCTAATGGGGATAATATGCTATCTATAAAGCCTGCAAAATTAATAGCGTGGATATGAGTGAAGGAGTATATATGAGCGAGTCAGTCAGTCCTATTGGCATCGTAGACGAATTAAAGCAATCCTATTTGGATTATGCGATGAGCGTGATTGTCTCGCGTGCGCTACCTGATGTGCGTGATGGGTTCAAGCCTGTTCACCGCCGTGTGATGTATGCCATGCATGTGCTATCTAATGACTACAATAAGCCTTACAAAAAGTCAGCACGTGTGGTCGGTGATGTCATTGGTAAGTACCATCCACATGGCGACAGCGCAGTATATGATGCGATTGTTCGTATGGCACAGGATTTTAGCTTGCGCTATCCGATGGTTGATGGCCAAGGTAACTTTGGCTCGATTGATGATGATCCTCCGGCGGCCATGCGTTATACCGAAGTACGTATGACCAAACTGACCCATCAAATGCTTGCCGATTTGGACAAGGATACGGTCGATTGGGAAGATAACTACGATGGTTCTGAGCGCATGCCAAGCGTGATGCCAGCGCGTATTCCTAACTTGTTGGTCAACGGTGCGACAGGTATTGCGGTCGGTATGGCGACTAACATGGCGCCGCATAATCTGACCGAAGTGATTAATGCGTGTTTGGCGTATGCCGAAAACCCACAAGTTTCAGCTGAAGAGCTGATGTCACATATTTCAGGACCTGATTTCCCTACAGGCGGTATTATATATGGCCGCGCGGGCATTTTAGATGCCTATCGCACGGGTAAGGGCCGTTTACATATCCGTGGTCGCTATCATATTGAAGCCATGAGTGATACGGGTGTCAATCGTGATCGTGAGCGTATCGTATTCACTGAAGTGCCGTATCAAGCTAATAAAGCCAAGTTGATTGAGCGTATTGCAGAATTGGTTCGTGATAAAAAGATCGAAGGCATTAGTGAGATTCGTGATGAGTCCGATAAAGACGGTATGCGTATCGCTATTGATTTGCGTCGCGGTGAGACTGCTGAAGTTATCGTAAATAACTTGTTTCTACAAACGCCGCTAGAGTCTAGCTTTAGTATTAATATGGTTGCGCTCGATGATGGTCAGCCAAAATTATTGACTTTGCGCCAGCTGATAGCAGCGTTTGTTCGTCATCGTCAAGAGGTTGTGACTCGCCGTACGATTTATGAGTTGAATAAAGCTCGCGTTCGTGGCCATTTGCTCGAAGGTTTAACCGTTGCTCTAGCAAACATCGATGAGATTATTGCGACGATTAAAGCCTCTGCAAACCGAGGCCTTGCACGTGAGAGCTTACTAAATAACACGTGGGGTTCAGGTAGTGTCGTTGCGATGCTCACCGCTGCTGGTAGTCAGTCAGTACGTCCTGACTATATCGAAGGCGAAGATCCTAACGCACCGTTTGGTCTCATCGAAGGTGAAGAGCGTTATCGTTTATCACTTGAGCAGGTCAATGCGATTTTAGACATGCAATTGCATCGCTTAACAGGTCTTGAGCAAGACAAGTTGACGGAAGAATATCAAGACTTATTGCGTGAAATCGCGCATTTAGAATCTATTTTGGGTGATTTTGATAAGCTAATGACGATTATCTCAAATGAGATGATTGAGATTCGTGATAATTTTGGTGATGAGCGCCGTACTGATATTATCGATTCACGTACTGATTTTAACCGTGAAGACCTCATTCCTGAACAGACGGTTGTGATGACAGTATCGCGTACCGGCTATGCCAAAACTCAGCCAATCGATGATTATGTTGCGCAAAAACGTGGTGGTAAAGGCAAGTCTGCCACCGCCATGAAAGAAGATGACGTCATTGATCATCTGATCGTGACATCGACTCATGCGACCGTACTGTGTTTCACTGATAGTGGCCGAGTCTTTAGCCTACGTGGCTTTGAAGTACCGATTGCCAGTCGCGGTGCGCGTGGTCGTCCATTGGTTAACCTTATTGGTTTAAATGGTGATGAGACTGTCACGACGATATTACCGATTCCAAAAATCGTAGAAGACGTATCGGCAATAGATGAAAGCTCACTAACGGATGATGACGATCTACTCGAGGGTAGTAACCAAGCAGAGGCGCCATTCGTATTCTTTGCGACTGCCAATGGTACCGTTAAGCGTGTTGAGCTTAAGCAGTTTGCTAATATTCGCTCGAACGGTCTTATCGCGGTTGGATTAGAAGAAGGTGATAAACTGGTCAGCGCTCGTATTACCAACGGCAGTCAAGAAGTAATGTTATTTGCGTCAAGTGGTAAAGCCATTCGTTTTAATGAAAATGATGCTCGCGCGATGGGCCGTACGGCTAAAGGCGTCCGCGGTATGCGTCTGTCTGCTGAAGAGTTTATCAAGTCATTGGTCGTTATCGAAGACGATGTACGTGAAATCTTAATTGCTTGTGAAAACGGCTTTGGTAAGCGAACCTTGATTGATGAGTTTAATACGCAAAATCGTGGTGGTGGTGGTGTGATTGCTATCAAAACCAGTGAGCGTAACGGTGCATTGGTTCGTGCGACCAAAGTTGATCCTGAAGATGATATTATCTTAATCTCTGATAAAGGTACGTTGGTTCGTACGCCAGTTGAGCACGTTGCCAGTTCTGGTCGTAATACCCAAGGTGTCACGTTGATTCGTTTATCAAAAGATGAAAAGCTGGTTGCTATGGCACGTGTTGAGAACGAAGAAGGCGACGATGAATTAATTGATGCGATGCAAGAAGATGGCACGTTTGATGTAGAAGGTCAAGAGCAGATAGATATTGATGCTGCTACTGATAATACAGTGACGGCTGATGTTGTAGGCAATACAAATAATGATGAGTTAGATGGCGAGTAAATGCCTCAGTAGTTAGCTTTTTGATCTAGTTTTATAAGATTATTCTAGTAAAAGCCTCTGACGTTCTCGTCGGAGGCTTTTTTATTCTTCTAAGTGTTATTAATTTTAAGGTCTGCTGTTATATTCTGAGCACTATAAGCCGCAACTTCTATAATTCTTTATAAATCACGCCCATAAAGCTATATTTTAAGGCTGTTGTTATGTTTGCGACCAATCAAACTTTTCAAGGAACTCTTGCATCGATATCATCGAGCTTTCTATTTGCGATAATGTTTTTGTTTGGGCTTTTTATGTTGCCTTTGACCGGTACGCAAGTCGCGTCATGGCGTATATTGATGATGCTATTAAGTCTGGTGTTATTGGTCAGTTTTACCAAGCAATGGCAACATGTCTTTGACTATATAAAGACCCTCAAGACAGTCAAAGAGTGGCTTATATTTGTGTTACCTGCACCAATTTTGGGTGGACAGATTTGGCTTTTTATGTGGGCACCAGTCAACGGTTTTGGCTTGGATGTGACGTTGGGTTATTTTCTATTACCACTCGTGATGATAGTACTCGGACGATTTTTTTATCATGAGTATATGAGTGTATTACAGTGGGTGGCAGCGCTATTTGCAGCCATGGGTATTGGTTATGATATATTGCAATACGGCTCAATATCTTGGGTGACACTGTTTGTGTGCTTGGGCTATCCACCGTATTATCTACTGCGGCGTACACTGTCCGTGCCGCCAGTAACGGGGTTGTTGTTTGATTTGACGCTGCTTACACCAGTGGTACTCACCGTGTTATATTTTAGCAATGGCTTTAGTTTGGCGATACAAGACACAAAATTTTGGTATCTATTACCATTACTTGGTGCCTTTAGCTCGCTTGCGATGTCATTGATGATGATTGCTAGTAGTAAGCTACCAGTCTCATTATTTGGTGCTCTGAGTTATGTAGAGCCGATGCTGTTATTTATATTGTCTATTACTGTGCTTAGCCAAGATCTTGAAGAAGGTGGCTCTCTGTTCATGTACGGTATGATTACGCTTGCGCTACTGGTTATGATGGTTAATAGTGCTATAGGATATATAGTACAACGTCGTGATGATCATTTACATGGATATAGCGAGCCGCAGATAGGTGGGTTTCCGCCACGGCGTCATTTTATCAATCAACGTATCGATGGTGTGCTGACAGCACACCGTTTTCGCAAGATTCGCCGCTACCAAAAAAAGCTAAATAAAATACAGGAAAAAATCGAGAAACTTGATTTAAAATAGTTAGTTAGGTGTGTTTTATTTACTCAATAAAGAAGTTTTAATATTAGATGAATGAGGGGCATTGCTTATTTATTCTGACTTTGACATAATGCCGTCTATGATGTAAGCACCATACAATCAAAGCGTTTATTTTAGATTGCGCGATTATCTTATATACAAAAGCCTCAGACATTTTCGTCTGAGGCTTTTGTTTTTTTTTAAATTGCCAAGAATGTGTACTAAGCATTAAAGGTCGCTGCTATGATAACTACTAACCAAACATCACAGGGTACAATCACTGCCGTAGCTGCAAACTTTTTGTATTCACTTTTATTCTTATTTGGCTTATTACTGCAGCCATTATCAGGTACGCAGGTTGCGTCGTGGCGCGTACTAACGATGTTTTTTAGCTTGGTGTTGCTAGTCACTTTATTAAAGCAGTGGCAGCATATTTTTGACTATCTAAAAACATTAAAAAACGCCAAAGAGTGGTTGTTATTTATACTACCCACACCGATTTTGGGTGCGCAAATTTGGATATTTATGTGGGCACCAGTCAATGGGCTGGGTCTTGAGGTAACATTAGGATATTTTTTATATCCAATGATTATGATCGTCGTTGGTCGGTTTTTTTATAACGAGAGTATGAGTCTACTACAGTGGGCTGCCATCATATGCGCAGGTTTTGGCATCGCTTACGATATCTTCGAATATGGGGCTATCTCTTGGGCGACTTTATTTGTATGTTTGGGTTACCCTCCTTACTATCTGTTGCGCCGCAAGCTAGCAGTGCCGCCCATTACTGGTCTTATTTCCGACTTGACGTTGCTACTACCAGTCGTTTTAGTCGTGTTATATATGAACGGCGGTTTTGAGTTGGCAGTATCCAATCAAAAACTTTGGTATCTTTTGCCATTATTGGGCATTATCAGCACCGCTGCGATGTCATTAACGATGGTTGCCAGCCAAAAACTGCCAGTTTCACTGTTTGGTACTTTATGCTATCTAGAGCCAATATTTTTGTTCCTGTTTTCCATCATTCTTTTAGATGGCAATATGGAAGAGGGCGGTTCGATACTGATGTACAGCATGATTTTTGTCGCATTGCTTATTATGATTGCCGATAGCGCGCTTGGTTATCTAGGGCGTAAACGTGATGATCGTTTACATGGCTACAATGAGCCACAAGTGGGGAGCTTTCCGCCGCGTCGCCGTCTAAAAAACCGCCGTATCAAAGGTGTACTCGCTGCGCATCGGTTTCGTAAAATTAAAAAGTATCAGCAAAAAATAGATAAGATGACCCGTAAAATTGAAGCATTGCATTTAAAGTAAATGTTGCTAAGGCGTATCATGATTTAGTTTGTGAGTCTTATTCTGTGTCAAAGGTGCGTGAATTACGCTATTATCAAAAGCAGTGTTGTTATGCTTAAAAGAATACAGCGCACCATACATAAAAATCATCACTCATTGACACCACTCATTGACATCATAATATTGACACTATCATTAGGACGATTTATGTTACATCTTCATCATTTAGCAAACTCGCGCTCGTTTCGTATTTTATGGTTATTAGAAGAGCTAAACGTCGACTATAAATTGACGTGCTATGAGCGTAATAAGGCCTATCGCGCGCCAGAGAGCCTCAAAAAAGTACATCCACTTGGTAATGTGCCAATACTAGAAGTGAACGATCGCGCCTTGGTTGAGTCAGGGTTTATTATTGAATATTTGATCAAACACTATGACACAGCGCAGAGATTTAAACCTACTGATGACAACGAAGACGCATGGGAAGCCTACACTTTTTGGCTGCATTTTGCGGAAGCCTCGTTGATGCCGTTGCTGGTAATGCGCTTGGTATTTACTAAAGTGGTTCAACAGTCACCAATGCTCATTAGGCCTATTAGTAAAAAAATTCAGGGTCAAGTTGAAAAGAATATGATCAGCAGCGGTCTACAAAAAATGCTGTATATGATCGAGCAACGCTTGCAAGACAATCATTGGTTTGCAGGCAGTGACTTTAGCGCGGCGGATATTCAGATGCACCTTGCGCTTGTTGGTGCTAATGCGGGCGCAGGTTTGGACAGTCGTAAATATGCCAATATTTTGAACTGGCTCAAACGTTGTGAAGAGCGTGATGCCTTCAAACGTGCAGAACAAAAGGGTGGTCGTTTGCAGTTTTAGACGAAACACATTTGCACAGTGAGAAATAACTCATTTAATAGTAAAATAAAAGGTTTTGTTTATCATAGACAAAACCTTTTTTAGGATAAAAGATGACAGATCTGAATAAATCAAATGCTTCAAATACAGATATCGATAAATCACAAACTGATAGAGCCGCTATTAATAGCCAGCAAGTCTCTATCAAATCTTGGTCGCAGAAAATTCTGGTTGTCATACTATGCGCAGCGAGCTTTTATGGTGGTTGGAAGTCTTATGAGTCCAATATGGTCAATGAGTGTACGGCCAATGGTGGACAGATGGTTGAAGCACAAAAAACCATGATGTGCCAATTATCATAACCGCCGATTGTTATATATAAGAGACGTAACGCGATGCTAAAGTTAACCTTTTTGGGCACCTCCGCTGGTGTGCCGACCAAACAGCGCAATGTAACCGCATTGGCGATTGAATGTCTGAATCCTTATTTGTCTGGATCAGCCCAAGGCAATAATCAACAGAACAATCCAAATAAAAAATCGCGTCCATGGTTATTGATAGATTGCGGTGAAGGTACGCAGCAGCAGCTATTACATACCAAGCTGTCTATGCATCAATTGGTTGCTATCTGTATCACCCATGTGCATGGCGATCACTGCTACGGATTGCCAGGATTATTGGCCAGTGTAGCCATGTCAGGACGCCGTGAGCCGTTGATGCTGATCGCCCCAAAAGCAATTGCGACATTGCTTGAGGCCATTAACCTAACCACAGAATTATATCTACCCTTTGCTGTGAATTTTGTAGCGATTGAAGACGTGCTATCTGAGAAACGTGATACAAACAAAGTGAATATCCGCTTAAGCGACCAGCATCAGCTTGATATTGATATCACAGCGCTATCACATCGGGTCGCATCTCATGCATTTGGTGTCACGCAGACCATTTATCATCGTAGGCTTGATAAGGATAAACTGCTAGCACAAGGCATTCCTGCAAGCGCGCTATGGGGTAAATTGCAGCAAGGTCACGATGTCATCACCGAAGATGGTCAGCAGTTATGTGCAGCCGACTATGTCAATGACGAACTATCACGAACGCGAGTAGTGATAGCAGGAGATAACGATACGCCAGCGTGTCTCAGCGATGCACTGGTCAATACGGATTTATTGGTGCATGAAGCCACTTATACCCATGAAGTGCTCACTAAGATTCAAGGCAAAAACCCCGAGTTTGATCCGATGCATAGCAGTGCGCAATTGGTGGCTGGTCTTGTAGAAAAAAGCGGCGTAAATAATTTAATTTTGACTCACTTCAGTGCGCGTTATCAGGGTTTTGATAATCCTAATAGCAAGACGCCAAACATGGCATACATTCGTTTAGATGCTGAAAGTGTCTATCAAGGCAATCTTTGGTTAGCTGCTGATTTTGATCAATACACGGTTGATGGCGCAGTTGAACCGATAGGCAATAAAGAGTGCAGCCAAGAAGGTAGTGAAGAGAACAGCCGCGTGCAGTATATAGGTTCTGCACGCAGTGATTAGATATGGCTTAGCGCTTGCTGTCTTCAATTTTTAATTGCGTTATACCGCTCCAGTAGCGACTGAACTGGTAAGCAACCCGTCCTGAGCGACCACCACGTTCAGAAGCCCAGCGTAGTGCATCCTTTCTAATCTTGTCAGGCATTAGCTGACTTTCTAAAATGCTCTTAGCATCACTGTCCATATCAGCTGAGATTTTCTGCTGCTCCAAATTCAGATAATGCTGAATGATATGCAGATAGGTCTGCTGATCCATAGGGTGGAAAGTGAGTGATAAGCCGAATCGGTCTGACAATGATACGGTTTCATCAATGGCCTCATAAGGATTGACTTCATCCGTCTGACCGTTGTAGATATTAATATTGTCTTTCATCATTTGCGGTAGCAGGCGACGGCGATTACTGGTAGCGTAGACCAATAGTTTGTCCTGTTCTGAATCAAGCGCACCATCAAGCACACTCTTTAGCGTACGATAGCTCTCGTCTTGACTGTCAAAAGCGAGATCGTCACAGTATACGATGTAGCGGCAATGACAATCTGCTGGTAGAGCATTAATGGCAGCGCGAATCTTGTCTAATATTTGTAGATCATCGCGGGCAACCTCAATAATACGCAAGCCTTCATTATGATGGGCTTGAAGCAAGGCTCGAATCAATGATGATTTACCAGCACCGCGTGTCCCTGACATCAATACATGATTGGCAGGATAACCTTTAATAAACTGACGGGTGTTTTGAACCAGTTTCGATTTTTGCTTATCAATACCATGCAAATCATCTAAGCTCAAAAACAGGTTGACCGATAAAGGTTGTAGATGGCCAGTGCGTCCACCAACCCAGCGATAAGCAAGCTGATTCGGATCGATTTCAATCGTCGGTGTCACCTGCTCTTGTAAGTATTGACTGAGTAAGTCTAACAAAGGTGCGGGTAGGGCATAAGTAGGCTGATTAGAAGGCGCGGTTGGGATTATTGGTTGTGACATAGTGGCTCTAGTAATTAAGGTTGTCTGTAATACCATACCCAAAAATATCATTACGCAGCGAAACTTTTGGTGCCTACTGAGCGTAGTACTTGTAACCATTATTCGCGTTATTATTATTTTTGGAAATGATACGAATGGTAAGGCAGTAATCTCACTATATTATGAGAAAAAATACTATGGAAAATAGTGCCAGTAATCCGTCTATTACGCAAGCGTTGCAGGAGCAATCTCAGCAGCTATTGCCTATTATCACGCAAGCACTGGCCACACAGCATTTTAGTGAGATAGTACATCAGCGTATTGCTCAGCAAACCACAGAACAAACACAAGACATCGAAGGGATTCATTATCAAGGCTTAACGCGTGCCCAGCATTCACAGTTTGGTCAAGTCATGATTAAATGGCAGTTGATTGCTGACACTGATACTGAGATTGATGTTGATAACATGTCTTTTGATTTAACTCATGAAGCGGAAGCGCTAACCTCTGTAAACGCTGTGTCCAAAATCGAAGATAAGGCTATCGCAGCGCCACTATTGGCGCATCATTACGTAAACGTTCAAGCGCTAGAGCCGCCTCAAAAGCTGATCATCATCGTCATGCCTTATTATCCTAATGGTAGCTTGGCAAGACAGTTGAGTACTCAAAATCAGCATTCATTGACAGCGCAACATAGGCATCACTTTTTAGTACAGTCCGCACATTTGATAGCTAACCTGCATCAGGTTGGCTGGTTGCATAATGATATTAAGCCTAGCAATATTTTGCTTGAGAGGTCTGACGATGAGTTGCCAGTAGATATTATGAGTAATGGTCTGACATCTAGATTATTAATCACTGATTTTGCTTTAGCACAACATATAACGGTGGCTAATAGTCATCCAAATCTTGCTGGAACACTAGCATATTTATCACCTGAGCGTTGGCAAGGGCAGGTTGCAACAGTACAAAGCGATATCTATGCATTTGGCATCATGATGGTTGAGGTGCTAACAGGCAAGCGACCGTTTCAGGTAGCTGCTAACAGCAAGGATGCATCGAAAGCGTGGGCGATTCAGCATTGCCAGCAACCTATTCCAAAGCTGCCATCAGAATATAGTCACTATCAATGTATTGTCGATAAGGCGTTGGCGAAGCAGATAGAAAGACGGTATCAGAGTATGGAAGTTATTTTGAAGGATTTAACATCATTAGATGATAGCTAAGTTGATGTTTTTATTTTCAAAAAGCTTTTTTCAAAAAGCGACTGTTTGTAGTATTCACATATTACCCAGTCATTGTTTTTTATGTTTGAATGGATATTCAGGCTCATTTTAAGCTAAGTCGCTATAGTCAGTCCTAAATAAAAGAGGTGCAACTACGGGTTTCTTGCTTGCTATGCCTACATAGACAGAGGCGGCGCAAAATGTAACCCGTATCGCTGTATTTATTTTATAGTGGATCGACTATATAGGATAATTTGGGTAACAATACCTCATTTCATTTTACGACAATAAAGGAAGAATATCATGGCTAAAGTACTTATCATTACTGGTGATTTCGTTGAGGACTATGAAAACATGGTTCCGTTCCAAGCGCTTCTAGCAATGGGACATGAGGTTGATGCGGTATGCCCAGATAAAGCTGAAGGGGATAGTATCGCTACTTCAATACACGATTTTGAAGGGGATCAAACTTATACCGAAAAACGTGGTCATAACTTTACCCTTAATGCCTCTTTTGCCGATATTAATGTCGCAGATTACGATGCTTTGTATTTACCAGGTGGACGTGCGCCAGAATACTTGCGTTTGAACGCCAAGGTTATTGCAATGATTCAGCATTTCGCAAATACTGATAAACCAATTGCATCGGTTTGCCACGGGCCACAATTACTGACGGCTGCTGGCGTATTAAAGGGTAAGAAAGTATCTGCCTATCCTGCATGTCAGCCAGAAATAGAAATGGCTGGCGCTGAGTATATTGAGTTGCCTATGGATGGCGCTATTACAGATGGAAAGCTAGTAACGGGTCCTGCATGGCCTGCTCACCCAGCTATGCTGAAGCAGTTTGTTGCTTTGCTATAAGCTTTAATTAGGGCTTGTTGAATATTCAATAGGCCCCAGTATCGAGAGAGGATATATGTGCCAACTATTTATTAGTGCTGATGATAGCTTATGGAGCTCTAAAACCAAATCACTTCGAATTCAGGGAGTAGTTACCTCAATTCGTTTGGAAGTGTTTTTTTGGGATATATTAGAAGAGTTGGCATTTCGTGATCAAATGACGGTTAATCAACTGATCACTAAGCTATACCTTGAGTCTCTCGATGCTGATCATGATATTGGTAATTTCACCTCTTTTTTAAGGGTTTGTTGTTCTCGTTATTTGTCTTTAATAGCCGATGGCGATCTTTTTCGCGAAACAGCATTGCCTTTAGAGGAGGTCGATGCAAAAAATATCATCAAACGTGAAACCCTCCGCAAAAATCAACGTAGTGCATTATTCAATGGCATTGAGCAAAATATTTCTATTAATTGAAGTGTGTCCTTCACTTAAGCGATAGTCATTTAGAGTCAGCGAGCTACTAAATCGTTACAGCGTTAACCTTCTTAGATGTACTACTTGTACAGTCTGCATTCAGCTGCGTTGCATCGCTGTTAGAGTTCTTTGGCTATATGGTCAAATCTATATAAATCCCCCCACATCGTCAGTCTCGCTTAATCTACTACTTGTAGTACTTTCGCTCGGTTTTTTTGTATTCAAATTATATTGAACCGACTATATCGAAATTATTTATAACTGGGCTAAACATAGCTAGATAAAGCATTGGCGAAATCAACAGAAAGAAGATATCGGAGCATAATGGATGTATTGACCCCCTTAAATAGTCTGCTAAATAGTATAGGTGAGTTTTTAACAATATTTAACAATACTTAACAGTTTTGATACTTTGAGTGTTTTTTAGAGTCGGATAATGAAGTATAAATTTTTTATTAACTTTTGTCGTTAGCCTATTTTATAACCGTATAGCCAATTCAATATAAAAAATAGTTAGCAAGATTGGAGCGATGTTTTTACCACTTTTATCTACGTCACTTTTATCTGCATAGCCACAGTCTGAAGTAAAAACTTAACTCAGTCGCGTGTCATATAAAATGCATTTATTTTATTTAGAATTGACCATACCAAGCAAGAGTGCGTTGATTATCAACGAAGGAGTTTTTTATGAAAGCAGCACGTTTTTATGATAAAGGCGATATTCGTATTGAAGATATTCCAGAGCCTACAGTAGAAGCAGGTACAGTCGGTATTGATGTAGCATGGTGCGGTATCTGTGGGACGGATCTGCATGAGTTTATGGAAGGTCCCATCTTTATTCCTCCATGTGGTCATCCGCATCCTATTTCAGGTGAGTCAGCGCCAATTACCATGGGGCATGAGTTCTCAGGTGTGGTGTACGCCGTTGGTGAAGGTGTTGATGATATTGAGGTCGGTCAGCATGTCGTGGTTGAACCCTATATCATCTCTGATGATGTACCAACAGGACCTGGTGAGGATTATCATTTATCAAAAGATATGAACTTTATTGGTTTGGGTGGCCGTGGCGGCGGTTTGTCCGAAAAAATCGCTGTAAAACGCCGCTGGGTACATCCTATCGCCAATAATATTCCATTAGATCAAGCTGCTTTGATTGAGCCGTTAGCTGTTGGCTATCATGCATATGTGCGTAGTGGTGCTAAAGCAGGTGATGTGGCTTTGGTTGGTGGTGGCGGTCCTATTGGTCTGTTATTGTCTGCCGTACTAAAAGCCAAAGGTATCACTGTCATCATGAGTGAGCTCAGTGCCAAGCGTAAAGAAAAAGCGCTTGATAGTGGTGTTGTCGATCATGTTATTGACCCTACCAAAGACGATTTGGCCGAAGAAGTAATGAAAATCACTGAAGGCGAGGGTGTTGATGTTGCTTTTGAATGTACGAGTGTCAATGCTGTTTTAGACTCTTTGGTTGAGCTGACTAAACCAACAGGTGTGGTGGTAATTGTTTCTATTTGGAGTCATCCGGCTACTGTAAACGTACACAGTGTGGTGATGAAAGAGCTTGATGTGCGTGGTACGATTGGCTATGTTAATAACCACAAAGATACGATTCAGCTTGTAGAAGATGGTCTGGTCAATCTTGAGCCCTTTATTACTCAGCGTATCGCGTTAGATGATTTGATCTCCAAAGGCTTTGAGACACTGATTCACAATAATGAATCAGCGGTAAAAATCATCGTAAATCCAAACCTATAATTACAGCGTATTGCCGATGAGTCAGTGCTATCAGGATTGAAGTGCGGACTGATTGAACCAGTAATTATTATGGTTTTAGTTATTATACTTTTGATGTAATCCCTGCTAACTAGCGGGGATTTTTTATACAAATAACAGGCACAAAAAAACCTGCTAAAAGCAGGTTTTGATATTTAGTCTAAGATGTACTATCCGAAAATGGTGGGGCTGGAGAGACTCGAAACCTCCTTACAATTAAATCACTGCAGCGATACGATAGCTAATACCTTGTTATATATATGTTTTATATAAATCGTAATGCTATATGAGCAGTAAATGCTATCCCATGCTAATCCCATACTTTAGATAGTCAAAGACTGAGACAGTATGGGTCAGGTGGGGAATTAGACGTTTTTAAAATTTTAGGGGTGGACTGCAAACTAGGTAATTGATGTAATCATATTGATTTTATTGGATTTTTTTTGTAATTTGAAGGTAATTATTAAGTAATTGAATACACAGCTAAAAGGTATTAATTAAGAGACTATAAAAACTATATATATCATATGCTTAACTAATATATGTAATTATAATTACTTTTTATTACCATATTAAGGTATTTTTAAATAACAATTATATCAATGACTTAGGTCTTGTTTATCGAGCTATTACTACAATTACCTATTATCGCTACCCATATGGTATTTAATTACCTGAACTGATGATATAGGAATAAAAAAGCCCTAAATTTAGGGCTGATTGTGATGATTGTTTAAGGCGTTTGCTAGGTTGCGAATGATGTGTCGGCTATCACTGGGGATGAATTTGCCGTAGTGTTTGTGGATCATTTCTGTGTTGACGTGGCCTAGCTGATTGGCTAACCACTCAGCGCTGATGATGCCTGTCGATAGCACTTGGCTCGCGTAAGTATGGCGACCGTTATTCAAAGCGCGATAGGGAATGTCGCAGCTGTCTAGGTGACGTTTCCAGCGCTTCTCTAATTGCGGATAGGTATAGTTG
>NZ_JBQSXG010000078.1:0-14761 GCF_052378005.1 Psychrobacter sp. AOP31-B2-9 | reverse complement strand
AACGGCGGTGAATAAGCGTAAGGTGTTTCCCTCTGATCAGGCAGCATTCAAAGTGGTGTACTTAGCAACCCAGCAGGCATCCAAAAAGTGGTCGATGCCGATCCGTAACTGGACGTCTGCCCTTAATCGCTTTATGATTATGTTTGATGATCGCATTAGTAAGCATTTAATCTAAATGGCAGTTACACAGAATCTGGGATGGGCTCTATTTTTTATACCCATTATTTAGTCCGATGTCTTGATTCCAACTTTTAAATAATAAATGGTTTCGATGATGAACCGCATTTCTTAGCAGGATTAATAGTGCTGTATCTCCATGAGAAAAATAATCAAAACCGTCTTGTGTAACATCGTATAAACTATGAAATGCTTCTAGCTTTGCCTCGAAAGCGCAATCCAAATTGTTGATAGCTTCCTCACCATCAACTAATTTTAATTTGTGGAACCTCATATGAGCCTCTCCATAGAGTCGCATAGAGTTCGCTAATTTGCTTAATGCTTAATTTCCATTTAAATCCTTAGTAAACTAAAATTACTTAGCCGTACTTCTAAATTAACACACCGATATTTTACGGTGACTAGTTTTTCATCATGAGTCTATGTAAACATCCCTCAAATAACTCCGAACACATGGGCTTTCTAGATTTTTTCATCTTCGCTTATGCTCTGTTCTACAGGCAATATTGGGAATTGAGTCGGCAGGACTAATAATAGTATTTAGTTTTACACGATCCTTTAATTTTTTTTGTGCTAAAAAAGCAAAAGATTTACCTGTTCGCTCAGCTTCCAGCTGTATTTGATATATCTCTTCACTAGAAATTGGGTTATCTCTTGCATCTATCATCGTCGAAAAATGATAAGTAGCTTCCTCTTCATTATCTGAACGACACGTATGCTCAAGTATATCGTCAAAATCGACACTTACAGCATCTTGCATGCCTGAGCCAATGGCCCCAAAATCATGTTTAAACCAGTCGCTTTGTTCCATAGTATTTTTTAATACGAATAGATCTTGATCAGTGAATGGGACATGAAATTCGTTGAAGTTGATGAATTGCCTACCATCAATTCTCATTTGAAAATGATAATGAGGGTAGTCAATTGAGGTTCCTATGTGTCCTTCAAAATCATTCTTAGAATAGTCAAACGTCCATTCAATGTTTTTCCACTTAACTGTATATGACAGAATCTTCCTATCTGACCTTTCTTCTTCAAGATCATTAATATTCGAAATTAAACGCTCTTGATTTGCGCACCATCTAATAAATGCAGCGATACTCCCATAGCCGTATTTTTCGTAGATTTTTGGGAAGTCTTTTTTCTTAAACTTGCATTGTCGTAGTAACCAATGTAGACATGGATCATCTTTGCTGATAGTTTTGAAGGGCTTATTACATAGATAGCAAATATCCTTTTTATAACCAACCTTAAAAGCCTGCGCTTGCCTTTGATGTTCTTCATCATTCAAACGATTTATCTCTTCTATTTTCTCAGAAGACATCTTTTCAAAAACGTTTCTATATTTTTCAGTATCATGCTTCATAAGACTTACCTTTGATATTTAATTATATACTGTCAAATCACTACTCGTCTCATCCAGCACTTCGATCAGTGATGTGAGTTTATTACTAGTAATGTTATACCCAAAGCGATACACCTCCTGAGAAAGTAACTCCTGTTGTTTCCATGTGATAATATCTTGATCAATACCATCCACTTTTTCAAGCAGCGCATATAATGAGACCTTTTCAGATATGGAGTTGGTGGATAACAATAGGTTTTTGATTGTCGATCTCAATTCCTTATCATCTCTAGCTCTTTGTAAAAGAAGTGGATAAAAGAACTTATGGCTATAAAGAGCTTCGTTATAATTATCAAATAAGCCCTCTAAAAATCTTAGGATATTATTAGTATCTCCAAACATGAATCTAATGGTATATGCCAAATCAGCGGTTACTCGTGTCTGATTTTTATATAAATCATTGACAAGATCTTTTAGTAATTGATGGCTAGGCCAGCCATGACATAATGCCATTACCCTACCCGGGTTCTTACGAACGCTTTCTACCTCACTTACTAAGTTATGCACCTCTTCATCATCGCTAAATAATTCTCCAAGCAGTTTTCCGCATTTGAGAGCAGTTACTTCATCTTTATTATCAATATTTTTGATAAGTATTTTTTTTAACTCACTAGAGTTGGATGACGTTCTAATTGAAAAATCAATCAGATTGATGTTATTGATATCTTCTGCCTTATTTATATAGTCAATAATATGAGGTGTGCTAGGTGAGTCTTTATCTGAATGCTTTGCTATAAACCCCCATAAATTCTGGTCACTTTCGTCTTTTCTTCTGAACATTGAGATTCTGTTCAAATCGTTATTTAAGACGTTGATAATATAGTCAAAATTCTCAATTAAAAATTTAACGATAATACTACTATATCTATAGTGATCAAATAACTGAATTTTAGGACTTGCTAGCCTATCCTCTATAGCCTTATCAGCATAATACGAACTAGGGTCTTCTAGTGTGAAATACTCCTCTAACTTACCTAGTTTTAAATAACCGCCAAAAGCAATCTGCCTTTGTACTTCATGATTTTCCCCTGAATAAAAAATCAGACTATTACACCTTTCTAGAATAACACTAGGAGCGGTTTCTTTTAAATGGTCGAAATTAGCAAAGGCTGATGCCATCCTGATTTGTAGGTTCTGCTCATCCATAAAAAGACTTAATTGTTCGATCACTTGTGTGTTATTCAAGAAGTATCTATGATTCAACTCTTCTATGAGCTTCAACCTAAGATTGTCTGCTATAGGGAGAGAAGTAGACATTACCTTTTCAAACTCTTGAATCAAGTCTGGATAATAATGAATAACAACAGCAGGAATTTTAAATAAATTATTCTTTGCCAATAGCTTAAGCTGTTCATGCTCATGAAAACTACCTATTAAAACCTGTAAGGCTTCATAATAGTTTCCCCATTGTTTATCTAGCAAGGGCAACTCACTCTCTATAAATCTATCAAGAATATTTTGCTCGAAATAATCTTTGTCTAGCTCGATAAGTGCGGGTAATGCTCTACTACGTTGGCGTAATCTTCTATCAAATAGAATATCCTCCAATATACTGACTCCCTCCTCTTTATCATTCAAAAATACTTGGCTAACATAGCTAGCAGAATAATCTCTACGTTTGCTATCACTTCGAAAATACGCCTTAAGCTCATCTTTCACGTTCTCATCATCTGACCAACCAGATGTCAATGCCATAAGTTGCCAATGTGAGAAGCTTGAATCAGCTAATTGCTTAAGTAGATATTGCTTATTTGCTTCTGTTCTTCCTACTAAACAGGCATATGTTGTTTCCACAACATCATGTCTATCTATTTTCTGCAACCAATTCTCAATAACAGGAATGAGTCTTATATTATCTTTAAAATTTTCTGCGATAATTTTCCACTGGTTGCTAGAATGAATGATTGAGAAAGGATATTCTTCATTTTCTAGTTGATAAATAATCCTATCAACAACTTCCTCCTTTTTATTAAAACAATTAAATAAGATAGACCATGCAAGCTCATGTTTTATGATTGTATCAGGTACACTTTTCTCAAGTGATTCTATTGAATGCTGATAAAGCTTTTCGCAACTACTCCACCCTGCTATCAGAGTCTGCTCTACCTCATAATCAAGCGTATAACTAATATCTTTTTGTTTAGTTATGAGTTCATCTAGATCATCTGTCGTATGGATACGCATGTGTACTTTTAATTTGATAATAAATAATACTATTTCAGGATGTTCTGAACGGTCATACCTCTTAACTATATCTTCTTTAATAGTTTCATTCACATCGTCAGAAATGAGGCTGTTTATGAGATAGCCGATAATCTCAGGATTATAACAACTTTTTAAGAGCTCAATAACCTTATTAAATATCCATGTATCATTGATGCTTTTTTTAGCTTGATTGGATGCTTCAATTTTCTGCTGACGATTACCATTAATAATAGACTTAACAATGAACTGCCTTATACTATGGGTGAGTTCATCAGCGGATAAATATTCTAGTGCTTGCAGACGCTGATCGCTAAAGTTATATTTATTTGGGAAATACTTGAATAAATACGCCAGAACTTTTTCATTAACTCTAGGGTTATAAAGCGCACTTAGCAGTACGTTCCATAAAGCTTCTTTTTTACTAGGATGCGTTTCGTACTCAAACTCCTCAATTAATTCTTTTAAATAACGATCTGTAATTGCTATAGGTGCATTATTTAGCGTTAGCCCTAATGAATAGGTGAATAATTTGGTATAACCACCAAGACCTTTACTCTTTTGCTCTACAATAGAGAGGTAATCTTCAAAATCTTGGCTTTTACGCATTTTTATCAACCCAAAAAAGAAGAGAATTACTTGATTCCATTGTGGGTCATCAGCGTATTTTTCAAGCATTTCTTCAATAAGAGGTGGATAAGAGTCTATTAAAAATTTAGCTGTCATAAACTCTTGAAATTGACGATGTATAAATGCAACCTCATCAGGAGATTTTTCAACGAGAATACCGATATGATTAGCACCAATATTTAAAATATCTTGACTAGCCTTTCTGGCTTTAGCCTTCTCATAGCCCATATCCTTTTGCAAAAAATCTTTAATAATGTCACAAGCATCCTCTTTTAAGATGATGCCATCATGGTAGTCTTGATGAACATGCTTTGCCAAAACTGTATAGATCTCGATTATATCGAAGTCGTATTCACTCTCATCATAGATATTAGCCGATGTCCGTCTTCTTTCAGGGTGATCTGTGATTAAGTATTCGGTAATTTTACTTAGGAGTTCTATTTTATTTTTTGGTAAAGTAATTCTGCCAAATCTGTGAGAAACTAAGATGCTAAGCAACAATGGGTTACTTGATAATTGCAACAAATCCTTAGATTGCTGTAATTCTAATAAAAACTGATTAGTTTCAGTTTCAACGAGGTTTATATCATTCCTTCCTTGATCCTCTATCCATTTTTGATACCAATAGTTTATAAACTGCTTCTGTTGAGCAATTGAGAACTCTGCTATGGTTTGAACCTTGATTCCTTGGAAGGAGTCCTTTTGTATTCGATATCCATAGGGTCTACTTGAATAGACTATAGTTGTATTTTGAATAGCAGATTGTATTTCAATTTTAGAAATTGCTAGTTTTGCTACTTTTGCGTTTGTCCATTCATCAACACCATCTACGACTAGTAGAAGCCTTTCATCATTTAATGCGTCATTCATTAGCTCGAAAAGTGCTTCTTGCCCAATGCTTTTAAGCCATAACCTTAGTAACTCAGCTAGGTTTAAATCTTCGTTCTCATTCAATTTTTTAGTAATAAAAGCAAAAGGTAGCCAAACAGGTAGTAAGCCACCCCACTGCTTGGCAGTATTCAATAGCTTTGGCTCTTCAGTCAGTAAGTCTAAAACTAAATAGCGTAATAAAGTGCTTTTCCCCGAACCTGGTTCACCTAATATCATTAACCTATCAGATGTCGCCAAATTATTATCTAGGTTTAACCTAACTTCACTTTCATACTCTACAAATGATAAGCCTTTTGGTTCTACTTGTTGGCTATCTTTATCGCGGAACTCACTAGCCTCATGCTTTGGTTTTTCGGCATCTTTAATTCGGTGATATTGGTGAGTGGTTCGTTTTTCAATAAAATCAGGCACAATAAACCTGTCTTGAATGCTTATAGTATGATTGCCAAACTTACTTGCAGGTATACTCGGGTCATACTTTTGAAAAATAGTAGCGTATACGTTAAAGAGCTGCTTTCTATAGTTGGCGATTTGGACTGCGTCTAACCTCCTCTCCTTACTGATATTATTTAGGAAGTCTTCTCCATTGAACGCTTTAACCCATTCCCTTCCGAAGAAATCATACACAATTTGCGGATGCTCTTTCAAAATAGAGGATATCTGTATCTTATCCCATTTGATAAAAGCAATACCATGCGCACTAAGATCGTTCTTCAATTTTAGGAATTTGTCTTGTACTTGAGTCTTCTCAAGTGTACAACTTGTACAGAAGATAAACTCATTACTTTTAGAAAACCACTTCCCTTCTTGAAAAATCTTTACTGCTTCCTCAAGGTCAATCTCAGCAATAGTTTGGTATCGTTTACATTGATATGATGCATATTTAGCACCTTTATAACCAAAAATATCAATTCCATGTTGCTTCTGGCCTTTAATACCATATACTTCACAGTTGCTTTTTCCGTGATCTGCTTGAGCTAACCTTAGGCATAATCTCTCAAAATCTTCCCACTTCAGCTGATCAATTGGCAAAACATCTATTTTATTTTTTATAGGTGGATTGACTCTGGAGCTTGAGGGGGTATAAAGATATGAAGGGTTGAGTGTCATGCTTTAGTTCCATCTAAGTGTTTTCTAGGGTTTCAGTATGATTAACAGCTAATCTACTATAATTATGCGTTAGTTCCTAGTAACGACAAATATGTAAAAAAACTTTGAAAAATAAAGACAGACCTGGTCTTAAAAAATAAGATCTGCTGTAGATAAGGATTTAACTCTTAGATATAGTTATAAACTTAATCAAACTAGAAATAGCTTTTTTGAAGTAAGCTTGATTGCAGTTAAACATTAGTCTATTTTGCTCCTTGACCTGTTCAAGTTACAATAGAGTTTACACTCAAGGACATCATTTAGAGGTAAGCAACATCGCTAGATACAGATATTTAAGGCTAATAGTTGTAGAGTAACCCCTTATAAGAATAGTTTAGTGTTTTACAGTAAAAATTTGATTTTAGTCTGCCATTTTTTATCCCGCTATATTTTATTCATACTTGTTTTATTTAGAGAATCTATTAATGAGTGACGTTTTATCACTATCCCAGTTAGAGCAATACCTTTCAAAAGCTGCTTGGATCCTAAAAGGTCCCGTCGACGCTTCAGACTTCAAAGTGTATATATTTCCCCTTCTATTTTTCAAGCGTATCTCCGACGTTTATGACGAAGAATATAAACAGGCTCTAGAAGAGTCTGACGGTGATACTGAATACGCATCCATGCCAGAAATGCACCGCTTTGAAATACCACAAGGCTGCCACTGGAACGATGTACGTGAAACAACCACTAACGTAGGTCAAGCAATAGAACAAGCCTTACGCGGCATTGAGCAAGCCAATCAGGACTTTTTATATGGTATCTTTGGTGATGCTCAGTGGAGTAACAAAAACAAGCTGCCAGATAAGCTACTGATTGATCTAATTGAGCATTTCTCACAGTATCGTTTAGGTCATGAAAATGCCAATCCAGATATGCTAGGTAATGCCTATGAGTACCTGATCAAGCACTTTGCTGACTTAACCAATAAAAAAGCAGGTGAATTTTATACACCGCGATCAGTAGTACATTTGCTAGGGCTTATTCTCGATCCGCACGAAGGAGAGTCTGTCTATGATCCTGCCTGTGGGACCGGAGGTATGTTATTAGAGTGTGTCGATAACCTAAAACATAACGGTGAAGACTTTCGTACGCTTAAACTCTACGGCCAAGAAAGAAATCTAACATCCAGTGCTATTGCGCGTATGAATATGTTTTTACACGGGATAGAAGATTTTGAAATTCTGCGTGGTGATACCTTACGTGAGCCTGCCTTTTTCCAAGCCGATGGTTTAAAAACCTTTGATTGTGTCATAGCCAATCCGCCATTCTCATTAAAAGATTGGGGCGCGGATAACTGGGCTAATGATCCCTATGGACGCAATATCGCTGGCGTGCCACCTAAAGGTAATGGCGACATGGCTTGGGTACAGCATATGGTTAAATCCATGAACAGTACAGGCCGTATGACCGTGGTATTGCCTCATGGTGCCCTATTTCGTAAAGGTGCCGAGGGTAAAATTCGTCAAGCCTTGCTAGAGCAAGATATTTTAGAAGCCGTCATAGGCTTAGGTCCTAATGTATTCTACGGCACACAGTTAGCCGCTTGTGTCATGGTCTTTAAACAGAACAAAGATGCTAATAAAAAAGGAAACGTTCTATTTATTGATGCCTCTGAACAAATACGTGTGGGCCGTGCCCAAAACCACCTAGAACCAGAGCATGTTCAGCAAATATACCAATGGTATAGCGATTACCAGGATGTTGAGAACTACGCCAAGGTCGCCAGTTTCGAAAATTTAAAAGAAAACGATTTTAATCTCAATATTCCACTCTATGTAGAAAAAATCATAGAAGACAACCTACCCACTGTTGAAGAAGCTGTGGCAGACTTAAAAGAAGCTTGGCAAGCCAGCCTTGAAGCTGAAGAGAAGTTTAAAACTGTTTTAGCGAGGTTCTTATAATGAAAGAACTTCAAACGTTAGAAGATGTTTTTAATAAAAAACTATTTCGCATCCCTGATTACCAACGTGGTTATGCATGGGGCAAAAAACAGCTTGTAGAATTTTGGGAAGATTTAATTAGCTTAGATGCCCGCCGTTCACATTACACAGGTGTTTTATCTATTAAAGAAGTTCCCGAAGAAACGAGTTCAAAGTGGAATGACGAGTTATGGCTTCTAAAGAGATTTACGCCTTACTTTGTTGTTGATGGTCAACAACGATTAACTACCGTATCGATTTTCTTGCAATGTTTAGTTGAGGCGGTCAAATCCCACCCAAGTAATCAAAATATAGCAGAAGACGATATATTTCTTGGTGACGATACGTTATCTGAAGTCATTAAGAATTACATAGTAATCACTGAACCGAAACACCGCATTACCAAATCCTATAAATTTGGCTACGAAGCAAACAACCCATCATTTGAGTTTTTACGTTATCGAATATTTAATGAAGAAAGCCCAGGAACATTAACAGAAACTTTTTACACGCTTAACTTAGAGAACGCAAAATTATTCTTTGCTGAAAATATCAGCAAGTATGTGGAAAGTCACGGCATAGAAGCTGTTTCCAGTATCTACGAAAAGTTAACCCAACGATTTCTATTTAACGTTTATGAAATTGATGACAATTTTGATGTGTTTGTCGCATTTGAAACAATGAATAATCGTGGTAAAAGGCTTTCAGATTTAGAGCTACTAAAAAACCGTTTAATTTACCTTACAACCTTGTATACCCCTGAAGAAGTTAAAGAAGATGTAAAAGAAACTATCCGTAAAAGAATTAACGATACTTGGGGCGAAATATACAACCAACTTGGGCGCAATAAGCAAGCGCCACTAAACGATGATGATTTCCTTCGTGCGCATTGGGTCATGTATTTTAAATACAGTCGTGTTAAAGGTAATGACTATATTCGATTCTTATTAGATGATTTTTTCTCACCTAAAAGTGTATTTGAAAAGCTTGAAGTATCAACGAAACAGATCAATAGCGTTGAAGAATTAACTGATGATGCCGATATCGAATTAGAAGAAGATGGTTCTTTTGATGAGTTAGAAGCAGAAGTTACTCAAAAAGCTAAGCTCACGATAAAAGAGATCAGTGACTACGTAGATAGCTTAAAGTCAGCGGCTAAATATTGGTATGCGGCTTTCTTTCCAAGCACTTCAGAAGAATTAACAACTCAAGAAAAAATAATGATGGATAAAATAAATCGAGTTAAAATCGGCTATTTTCGTCCATTAATTATGGCCTTGTTCTTAAAAACAGAAAAAGGTGATCCACAAAGACTTAAACTACTAAACGCAATTGAACGATTCATATTTATTACTTTTAGATTATGCCGAGCACAATCAAATTATCGTAGTAGTTCATATTATCGTTTAGCTAGAACACTTTATACATCAGAAAATGTTGCTGAAACGTTAACAAATATCAATAACGAACTCGCTCAAGACTTAACTTGGACATTAGAAGAAAATGGCGAATTTAAAACCAGTTACTTTGAAACGTTTATTAATAAAAAATTTGGTCCAAGAGGTGAAGGCTTTTACGCTTGGAGTGATTTAAGCTATTTCTTATTTGAATATGAAGAAGAGTTAAAGAAATCTCGCGGTGTGGCTAAGTTTGATTGGAAGAATTTTATCACTCATGAAAAAGATAAAATCTCTATCGAACATATATATCCACAAACACCAAAAAGTGACTATTGGCTAAAGCGTTTCGAACACTATACTGATGAACAAAAACGCCATCTTAAAGGTTCACTAGGTAATCTGTTACCACTTTCATTAGGTGTAAATATTAGTCTTCAAAATGATGACTTTCCAGATAAGAAAAACACTAAAAAAGATCAAAACGGTAAAGTTATCCGTAATGGTTATGTAAATGGCTCTTACTCTGAATTAGAAGTTGCTGAATTAGGTAAAGATGACGAGTGGACTCCTGAAAGAATAAAAGAGCGCGGCTTAATTTTATTAAAATTCATGGAGTCTCGCTGGCAGCTTAATATGGGCGATGAAAGTAAAAAATTAGCATTACTTCATTTATCTTTTTTAGATGAATCATCTGCTTTTAGCGCAGCCGAAGAAAGTGCATTAGAAGAGGAACCATCAATATGATGACCCAACAAGAACTAGAAAAATATCTCTGGGGTGCAGCCACTACCTTACGCGGCACTATTGATGCCGGCGACTACAAGCAGTATATCTTTCCTTTACTATTCTTTAAGCGTATCTCAGATGTGTACGATGAAGAGTTTGAAAAAGCATTGGCTGAATCAGACGGAGATATGGAGTACGCAGCCTTTGCAGAAAACCACCATTTCCAAATTCCAGAAGGTGCGCGCTGGCAAGACGTTCGTGAAGTTACAGTCAATATCGGTCAAGCACTGCAAGGCGCTATGCGCGCCATTGAGCAAGCCAATCCTGATACTTTACAAGGTATTTTTGGTGATGCTAGCTGGACTAACAAAGAGCGCCTATCCGATGCCATGCTCACCAACCTTATTGAGCATTACTCGCAGCATACGCTTAATTTAGCCAATGTGCCTGACGACAAACTGGGCAACGCCTACGAATACCTCATCAAAGAATTCGCTGATGATAGCGGTCATACGGCGGCAGAGTTCTATACCAACCGTACCGTGGTAAAGCTAATGACCATGATAATGGACCCACAACCGGGTGAATCAGTGTATGACCCTACTTGTGGCTCTGGCGGCCTATTGCTGAATTGTGCGCTGCATTTAAAAGATGAAGGCAAAGAGTACCGCACGCTAAAACTTTACGGCCAAGAGATTAACCTACTTACCTCAGCCATTGCCCGCATGAATATGTTTATGCATGGCATTGAAGAGTTTGAGATCGTGCGTGGCGATACCTTAGCCAGTCCAGGCTTAATAGAAAACGGTGAACTGAAAAAGTTTAATGTAATTCTTGCTAACCCACCCTACTCGATTAAATCTTGGGATAGAAAAGCTTTTGAAAACGATCCTTACGGCAGAAATTTATGGGGTACACCGCCGCAAGGCTGTGCCGATTATGCATTCCAACAGCACATTCAAAAAAGTCTAGATTTAGGTAATGGCCGTTCTATTTCATTGTGGCCGCACGGTATTTTGTTTCGTGATGCTGAAATGCAGATGCGCCGCAAAATGATTGAAGAAGACTTGGTAGAGTGTGTCATTGGTCTAGGGCCTAACCTGTTCTATAACTCACCGATGGAAGCTTGCCTGCTGATTACTAAGACTAAAAAAGAGAAAAGTAAGCAAGGCAAAATACTTATAATCAACGCCGTCAAAGAAGTGCGGCAGGATAAGAATATTGCCTTTTTAGAAGACAATCATATTGAACGCATTTATAACGCTTATACCACGTACAAAGATGAAGCAGGCTTCTGTAAAGTGGTTAGCATTGAGGACGTCCTAAAGCATAATGCCAGCCTAAATATGGCTTTATATGTTAGTAATGTTGATAGTAGTGAAGAACAAATAAGCCTCGACGACGCTTTAACCAACTGGACTCAATCCTCCAAGCAGTTAAAAGCCAGTATGGAACAACTATTTAAGGAGCTAGGTTAATCATGGCAACCGAAAAAATTGACCTAAACAATTTAGATAAGTCAGACTGGAAAACCTATCGCTTTGATGAGATTGCACAAAACATTTCAGAGCGTGTCAATCCTAACAATACCGATTTAGAAGTGTATATTGGCCTGGAGCATATTGACTCAGAATCCCTGCATATTAAGCGCCATGGTACGCCTGATGATGTAAATGGTATTAAACTGAAGTTCTATAAAGACGATATCATTTTTGGTCGTCGCCGTGCCTATCAGCGTAAAGCAGGTATAGCGACTTGTGATGGGTTCTGCTCAGCACATGCGCTTGTTCTAAGAGCAAACCCAGATGTCATTGACCCAGCGTTATTTCCTTTCTTTATGCACTCTGATTTATTTATGAATAGAGCTGTAGATATTTCGGTGGGTTCACTGTCACCAACTATTAACTGGGGAACTTTGAAGCATCAAGAGTTTTTGATTCCACCAAGAAGTTTGCAAGGTATTACTGCCAAACTACTGTGGTCTGGTGATTCTGCTATCAAAGCTGATAAAAAATCCAATGACAAGCTGGAGGTTTTTTTAGAGTCCGAAATAGAGTCTAAGATTCACGGTGAAAAAATATGTGGCCGTACAATTAATAAAGTAATTGAAAGCCTAAAAGAGCGAAAACCTGTTACCCCTCTGCAAATGCTGGGTACTGTACTGAAAGGAAGAGGTATTCCTAAAGCAGATGTAATAAAGAATGGTATTCCTTGTGTTCGGTATGGTGAGCTCTATACCAAACATCACCGACTAATTAGAGAGTTTCATTCTTCAGTTTCTAAAGAGTCTGCTGAGAGCGCAGTAAAGTTAGTAAAAAACGATGTACTTTTTGCAGGGTCAGGAGAAACAATCGCTGAGATTGGTAAATCTGCTGCTTTTATTGGTGATCATGATGCTTATGCTGGGAGTGATATTCTAATCTTTCGTTCGAAAAACATGGACGGAGTATACCTTGGTTATTTAATGAACTCTCAACTTGTTAGACAGCAGTTAAATAAGCTAGGTACTGGTGCTACGGTTATGCATGTTTATGGGGGTGATATTAATAGCATTAAAGTTCCTGACATATCTAGACAAGAACAAGAGGATATCGGCATCTATTTAGAAAGTATAGCGGGCCGGATAGCTGAAGTTAATGAGAGGTTAGAGCGCCTACAAACACTACAAAAACAAATTATTAACCAGGTGTTCTAGCCATGAGCTTCACTGAATTAAATAGCGTAGAGCATTACATCATCAATCAAATGAGTGGCGTTAACTTAAACACTGCTCATGAGAGCAGCCAAGTTAACGAGCCCCGCAGTCAGTATGGTGCCCAGTGGCAGTTCCAATCCGCTGAACAGCTTGGTCGTAGTGTGAATGAAGTTTTGGTTGAGCCGCAAGTAAAAGCGGCTCTGTTGCGCTTAAACCCTGAGATTCAAGCAAACCCTGCATTGGCTGATGAAGTTATCCATGCCCTGCGTGCTATTCTAATTTCGGTGAACCAAGTAGGTTTGGTCAAAGCCAATGAAGAGTTTTTCCAGTGGTTAACGGGCGAAAAGACCATGCCTTTTGGTGAGAATAATCACCATGTGTCTATTCGCCTAATCGACTTTGATAACCTAGATAATAACCAATACGTCATTACCAACCAGTTTCGTATTCATTATAGAGAAACTAAAATCCCCGACATCGTTATGATGATTAACGGTATTCCTGTCGTCGTTGGTGAAGCAAAAACCCCTATTCGGCCCTCTGTCAGCTGGCTAGACGGCGCGCATGAAATACATAATGTTTATGAAAACGCTGTACCACAGTTATTTGTGCCTAATATCCTATCCTTTGCTACTGAAGGCAAAGAGTTCTTTTATGGCTCTGTACGCTGTCCACTAGAGTTTTGGGCACCTTGGCGTTTAAGTAATGATGACGATGCTATCGCTAGAAGCTTTGGTTTAGGTGGAGTTGGTAAAGAGTTAAAAGATCTGCTTAACCCTGTACGCTTATTAGATATCATGCGTAACTTCTCATTGTTCAGCAGTAATAAGAAAAAACAGCGCATGAAAATAATACCGCGTTTTCAGCAGTATGAAGGCGCGAATAAAATCGTTGAACGTGTGGTTGAAGGTAAAATCAAAAAGGGCCTAATCTGGCATTTCCAAGGCTCAGGCAAATCCTTACTAATGGTGTTTGCTGCTCAAAAACTGCGCCGTGAAGCCAAATTAAAAAGTCCAACCGTGATCGTGCTGGTAGATAGAACTGACTTAGATACACAGATAAGCGGCATCTTTAACGCGGCCGACATCGCTAACGTAGAAAGCACTGAAAGCATTAGAGAATTGCAGCAGATGCTTGAGCGCGATACCCGTAAAATTATCGTTTCTACCATTCATAAGTTCCGTGATGCTAAGCCTAATATGAATACTCGCGATAACATTATCGTACTAGTAGATGAGGCCCACCGTACACAGGAGGGTGATTTAGGACGTCAGATGCGCGCTGCGTTACCTAACGCATTTCTCTTTGGATTAACCGGTACGCCCGTCAATAAAGCGGATAAGAATACCTTCTGGGCATTCGGTGCCGAGGAAGATCAAGGCGGTTATATGAGTCGCTACACCTTCCATGATTCCATCCGTGATGAAGCCACACTACCCTTGCATTTTGAGCCACGCTTGGTTGATGTGCATATTGATAAAGAATCGCTCGATAAAGCCTTTGCTGACTTTAAAGAAAGCCAAGCCCTGAGTGATGAAGACGCCGATGCACTCAATAAAAAGTC
>NZ_JBQSXG010000077.1:0-14768 GCF_052378005.1 Psychrobacter sp. AOP31-B2-9 | reverse complement strand
ATTACAACATGAGCACCCATGAGCTTGGTGGTATTACCACCGAGCACTATGACTTCTATACTGGCTTTGCGACCAAAGACGATGCCGCAAGCTACGCGCAAGTGCGTAGTCAAGACTACAACGCCCAAAGCAAACGCGTGAATGCGGCAGGTAACGTGCTCACCATCGCCCCAGGCCATACTTTTACTCTAAGCCGTCATCCGCACGATGCCGCTAATACCGAACACCTCATCATCCATAGCGAATACGACTTTAAAGAGGCCGGCTATGCCAGTGGCACCGAACAATCCCATTACCGTATCAGCTTCACCGCCATACCGATAAGCTACCAGTACCGTGCGCCAAGAGTCACGCCTAAACCGCAAATCATTGGTAGTCAAGCGGCTACGGTTACCGGCCCTGCCGGAGAAGAAGTCCACACCAATGGGTATGGCGATATAAAGGTACAGTTCCACTGGGACAGATACGGTCCTAAGAACCAGAAAAGCTCAGACTGGATACGCGTCGCCCAAGGATCAGCAGGGGGCAGCTTTGGCTCCATCAACACCCCGCGTATAGGGGAGGAAGTCCTCATTGACTTTATCAACGGCGACTCAGACCGTCCCATTGTCATCGGCAGGTTATACAACAGCGCCAACCCGCCACCATGGGGCTACCCGCAAGCGGCTAAGCAATCAGGCATCAAATCCAAAAGCTTTAACTCCCCGCTCGATAACTACAATGAGCTCATGTTCAATGATGATGCTGGCTTTGAGCTGGTCAACTTGCAGGCCCAGCGCGATCTTAACTCACTGATCAAGAACGATGAGACCCGCAGAGTCAACCGCGACCGAACAACGACGATTGATAAAGACGAGACCGTCACGGTTCATGGAAAGCGTACTGAGATCGTCGATCTTGATGAGCACATCACCATCCACAAGAACCGCACTGAGATCGTCGACTTGGATGAAACCATTACCATCCATAAGAACCGACAAGAGCGCGTTGATGAGAATGAGACTATTAGTATTGGGGGGAATAGAGATGAGACGGTTAAAAAGAATGAGTCTATATCAGTGTCAGGCAAGCGCAAGCTGAGCGTCAAAAAGAATCAGTCGATTACCGTGAATGGTATGCAGACAGAAACAGTAAGACTCGCCTCTATTCAAAATGTCGGCTTAGCTAAGATGACCAACGTAGGCGCAGGGTATAGCATTAATGTGGCAGGCTTTACCTCTATTGTCACAGGTGCAAAACGTAATGACACTACAGCACAGACTCATGAGATGAGCGCAGGAAAAGACTTTACTATACAAGCAGGTGACGTGATAGAACTAAAAGTAGGTAAGAGTGTGCTGCGCATGGATAAATCAGGCAAAGTTACTATTCAAGGCACAGAGTTTGTCTTCGAAGCCACAGGCCCTGTGCAAATCACAGGTAAAGATGTCGATCTGAACTAAAAAGGCATCATTATGGAATTTACCAACCTTACGCCCTTTAGCACTTTAAACTATCTTGGCTACGATACTCATGATCAAGAGTATGAAGTCGTGACGATGTGCGCACAGTATAAGCTAATACCCAGTAATCAAGAGATAGCAGATAGTAAAGACTTCAAGCAAATACAAACGGTTTACATCGCAGAGGTCAATGATGACGACCCTATTAATCTTTGCATGGCAGACGAGTTTTATGATGAGCCTGGTACTAGCAGCATCGTACAAGAGAGCGATATTATCCCCTTCAAGCCTAAATGTGATGTACTCGTCCAAGGTCACGCTTATGCTAGTAAACCCTCTCAAGGGTTTAAAGCGTCTATTGCTCTCTACAGACAGGCAGATGATACGCTAGACTCACCTCTTAAAGAGCTACTAAGTAAAGAGATTTGGCTCACAGGCTCAAGGCAGTGGCAGCATACAGGTAGTCGTAGCCATATTGACTCTATTCAATTTACCGATGAATATAGTTTAACAGCGGTAACCCACACACAAAAAGTACCACTCAGGTATGAGTATACCTTAGGGGGCAGCTGTCAAGCGACTCATCTTAAAAATATAGACAACAGCAGTAAAAAAGATAGCAATGAAGACGATGACAAAAACAGTCTTAAGCAAAGTTATCATGAAGTCTGCTATAGCAATCCGATAGGTAGAGGCTGGTTTGAGCAGGGCTACTTTAGTAAGCTAAGAGAGTACAAGCACAGCTTACCAGAATTCTTTCCAGTACCGCAGATTATGCCTAAAGGTGTTATCTATGAGACGCCGCTGATAACCAAGCAACAAGGGGCAATGACTGCGTTTGAGATGGCAGAGCTGGACTATCAAGGAGCGCCTGCAGGTCTCAGTGCCTTGCATCGATCTTGGGCACCAAGGCTTGCAAAGGCGGGTACTTATGATGAGCAGTGGCTAGAGAACCGCCATCCTAATTTGCCCAAAGACTTTGACTTTGGCTACTGGAACTGTGCCCCTGAGGATCAGCAAATCGACTATCCTGATTTAACTAAGCCGCATACTTTATTAGTCAATAATTTGACCGAAGGCGGTGGTCAACAGCTCATTCTACTACCACGGCATCGAGCTTTTGTGTTAGCTAGTATTGATTATGAGCATCAAGTAAAGCCTATGAGCTTAGATACACTGATTTTTAATACTGACAATATGTCATTGAAATTAGTTTGGCGGTTGTTTTTACCTACTAATTTAAACCCGACTAAGTTAGAAGTTAGATTCACTACCGACCCTGATGAGCCATATATTACTTACGAAGATCCAGAAAGCCTTCGAGCGAGAGCATTAGCTATATGGAATGAAAACTATGCCAAATAATACAATAGCGAAGAAGCAATCAGGCTGGACTGTAGTATCAACGCTACCTGATGTATGTAAAACGCCTATGGGTAGTAGTATGGTGCCTGTTCCTTATCCAGTGACGGCCAAACTTATAAACTCAAGTAATGTCTCACCAAATGTCCGCTCTAACGATCACCCTGTATTTTTATTCGATGCAAGTACAGTAGTCAAAACGATTGGCGATGAAGCAGGTGTCGGTAAAGGGGTTAAGAGTGGCACAGTAAGTGGTAAATGTTATCCCATTGAACATAGTAGTACAGTGCGAGCCAATGGCAAGTATGTGGTTAGACACAGAGACAAATTTGGGATGAATGGGTAATAAATTATGGGTACATTTGGTAATTGGGGTAGACCAGTTAGTTCAAACGGCAATACAACTGGAGTTGTTGTAGGTGATGGTAAAACAGCAGCTGAGATAGCTAAAGCCCTAAAAGTAGCAAAAGATTCGAAAAAAAGCTTGGCTAAGCTTAGTAAGGATGAGCTTGAAGCCATATTATTCGTACTAGATGTCGCTGGTGTGATTCCTGGCGTTGGTATGGTTGCTGATGGTGCGGCAGGTATCGTTAGAGCATCTACAGGGGATTGGGGCGGCGCTTTTTATAGTTTATTAGGTTTTGTTCCAATTGCAGGCGATTTGTTAAAAGGGTCTGACTTAGCTTTGAAGATTGCAAAGAACCCTAGTTTTTATCTCAATCAATTAAAAAAAGCACAAAAGGCTGTTGAAAAACTAGGAAGTGGGTATGAAAAAGTAGCTACTTTTTTTAAGAATCAATCTAAAAAAATTGAGGACTTTATATATAGCAAAGATACTAAAGGTAAACTGCCTAAGAGAAAGAAAGAAGATAGTGGCTCTAAAAACAAAGATAAAGACCAAAACAATAATAAAAACTGTCCTAAAACCTGTAAGCCTGTCAATCCTATACTAGGTATCAAGATACTACTAGATAATGAAGATATTGATTTTATCTTAACAGGAGACTTACCCTTATTATGGAATCGGCACTATGCCAGTGATAGCCTTGTAGGTCGAGGCGAAACAGATGATCCTGATGGTTGGTTCGGTCAAGGCTGGGCTAATAGCTGGTCAGAACAATTAAACGTCATTCCAGATGCTGACTTGATTGAGTACATTGACAGTAGTGGTAGAGCCATTAACTTCCCTTATATTGCCACTGGCAAAAGCTTCTACCTTCGTAACGATGATATTCGGTTGCATCATGATGTTAATGGACAATACCGCATTACCTCAGGCACCAGTGACACTGGCGATGGTATTCAGTTGCACTTTGGCAGTCCAGTCAGTGAAGACCCTCTATTACCTATCCGTAGACAGCGCCTATATTGCACAGGCCAAAGTGATCACTATGGCAACCGTATTACTTTAGAATATAATACAGACGCCAGTCTCTCTCATCTACCTCGCTATATAAAAGACAGTGCGGGTAGATTATTGCAACTAGACTTCAATTTAATTAAAAATGATGAGGATAAAGGCTTACGCTTACAGCAAGTGGTTCAGCTTACAAGTCTAACAGACGATAAGCTATCTCAGCTCCTACCTGCTTTAGATAGAAAAGTTCAGCAGCAATTACAGCAATCTTATAACACCAGTATTCACACTTTCATCAGCGAAGTTCAGACGCTTATTAAGAATGGCGTGCTGTCTAAGAATTTACTTGTTGCAGATACTCTAGTGACTTATAGCTACAGTAAAGAAGGTGACTTAATTGAAGTTAACCCTTATCTAAATCCAACTCGTCGCTTTGACTATAAAAACCATATTATGATCGCGCATCATATCGACGGCGGCATCAGCAGCTATTATGAGTACGACGACTACCTACCCACAGGCAAAGTGCTCATCAACCGTGTTAGCAATGGTCAGACCTATCATTTTGACTATCAAATAGATCAATCTATAGTTACTGAGGCAAAAGACACTGCAAATGAGCGGCAAACGATTTATCACTTTGATCAAGACAAGCGTTGGACAGGCATTACTGACGCTCTTGGCAACCGCACTAGCTTTGTTTTAGACGACTATAACCGTCCTATACAAATTATTAGTCCAGATGGCAGTATTACCGAAAACCAGTACTCTGGTAATCATCTAACCGCAGTTAAACAACTGATCGACTATGAGGTGATGACTAATTTACCTCTATGGCGGTCTCAAAAGTATTTATACGATAATAATCAATTAACCGAATTACTTGATCCTCTTGGCAATGCAACGCAGCTTACCTATGATGCTGCTGGACAAATTAAAAAAATTACTGATGCTAATGGTAACAGCACACATATAGAGCGTGATGATAAAGGTCGTACCATTAAGCAAATACTTGCCAACGGCAGCAGCTTCAGTTATGAGTATAACCATCAAGGCGAGCTGATAGAACAAACGGACTGTAGTGGTAATCCTACCTATTATAAGTACGATAACCTAGGACGTGTCATTATTGTCACTGATGCACAAGACCAGCAAACCACACTCACCTATGACCAGAAAACCGATAGCGCCACTAACAGTAATGGTATTCAGCACACCCAAGCGCCTACCCATATTCGCTACCCTGATGGCAGTAGCGAGCGCTTTGTCTATGACGCCTTAAATCGTCTGCTCAAGCATACGGACGCCAAAGACCAATCCACCGAGTACCAGTATACTGATGACAGCCTACCCATACAGCGCATAGACGCGCTAGGGCACACGCTTGACTACGACTATGACAATCTACGCCGTCTGATTAAACTCACCAATGAGAACGGTGAAGCGTGGACATTTGAATATGATAAAGCAGATAATCTCATCAGCGAGACGCGCTTTGATGGTTATATCAGTCACTACGAGTATGACAAAGCAGGGCAACTGGTACACCAAACCGACAACTCACAAGCCAAACGCGAAGAGCAAAAGCACACCTACCTGCAACGTGACCTGCTCGGACAGCTGACGTATAAGCACAGCCTAGATATCGTTAAGCCTAACAGCAACGTAAGCAATCAAAGCCAACAGCGTCATCACAAGACCCAGTATCAGTACGATATTGCAGGACAGCTCATCCGAGCGACCAGCCCTGATGCCAGTACCCATCTGGCGTATGACGACATCGGGCAGCTGATTAGCGAGCGCTTAACCCGTCATCATAAAAACAATTCTCAAGGTCAATTGACCCAAAACATCGAACAAACCCTAACTCACAGCTATGACGAGATAGGCAACCGCATTGCCACAATACTGCCCGATGGCAAAGTCATCAACCAGCTGTACTATGGCTCAGGGCATTTATACAACCAAAGCGTGCAAGACGGCGACAGCATCACCGAAATACGCCATAGCGAACGCAATGCACTGCATCAAGAAACGACAAGGCAACAAGGCGAGCTGCTATCGAGCTTTGGCTATGACCCCATGGGACGGCTCACCAAGCAATACAGCTCAGATCATAATAAAGGCCGTATCGTCGTACAGCGAGATTATAACTATGACGTGTTAGGACAGCTTACCCATCTATCAGGGCAGACGCAGCTCAATCATAAATCGAAAAATAGTAGCACGGCAAGTAGTCTGTTCCAGCGCAATCATCAGTATCAATACGACAAAGTCGGACGACTGACCGAGCATATGCTCACCGACTTCGCCAAGCAATCAGGCACGACAGAGCGCTTTGCCTTTGATCCTGCGAGTAATCGCGTGCCTGTATCTACAGTTGATAAAGATAACAGCGAAACTAATAACGCTGTAAACAACATCCACAAATCAGGCAGACCGACTAAGCTTATTACCGCTGACAAAATAATTACTTACACCTATGGCATACACGGTCAAGTCCTGTATAAAACAATCACTCCAGCCAAAGACGGTAAACCACTAGCTCAAAGTAGCAACGCGCTAGTGAGTAGTCGCAAGTCCATACAGCACTACTATAATCCCAATAATGAGTTGGTGAAAACTATCACTAATATCGAAGAGGGATTTGAGCTAACCGAAATAACAGCGACTTACTATTACGACGCTTTTGGACGACGCATCGCCAAAACCAGTGACACAAAGGTAAAAACCAAATTCATTAATAGTAAGCATTCAAAAACGGTTAAGTACCACCTTCAACAGCAGAAGACTAAAAATAAGCAAACACACTATCTATGGGATGGTAATAGACAAGCACAGGAATATACTGATACTCATGTGTTTACCACCGTGTATGAGCAAGACAGCTTTGAGCCAGTCGCAAGACTGGTCTGGCTCAAAGATGCGCTATTAAAATCAGCTAATGATGAGATTAAGAACACCGAGCGTGAATCTTGGGAAGATGAACCGACCCTCATCCCAAACATGCAGGTGTATCATTATCACAATGACCATCTAGGTACGCCGAATGAGCTGACCAGTCAAGACGGTGAAGTGGTTTGGTTGGCGGATTACGCGGCATGGGGCAATACTGCTCAAGTCGTCTACAAAGAAGTACAGCTTTATAATGTGATTGTTTCTGCTGATGAATTACAGCCCATAAGATTTCAAGGTCAGAGCTTTGATGTTGAGACAGGACTGCATTACAATAGATTTCGCTACTTTGATCCTGATTTAGGGATGTTTATCAGCCGTGATCCTATAGGTCTTTTAGGAGGCTTCAACATTTTCTCTTATGCACCTAATCCAGTTATGTGGGTAGACCCTTCTGGATTAGCGGTCTATCATACAAACTGGAGTAAAGCTTATAACTCTAGTAAAGGTGTTCCAACAAATTATCAAGTCCATCATATAATACCCCAAGCTGTAGCAAGTGAGGCAAAGAAACTGTGTGCAAGCTTTGACGTTCATAATAAAGATAATCTTATTGCTTTACGTAACAGTAAAAATGTTAATTTAGTTACAAAAAACGGTTATGGTGCAACCATACATTCTGGTCAACATCGTGGATATAACTTAGCAGTTACAAATTTGTTAAAAGGCGCACAAAGAATAAATATTCCTGGACTTAATGCATGTATGAAATTAAAGGCTGTTCAAAAGATGCTACGTAGTCAACTTGTAAAAGGAGACATTCCATTAAATAACTCAGGCTATGACCCCAATACTTTCAGCACGGGTGATATTCAAAAAGCATTTACTGAAGCGATAAAAAGTTCAATACGAAATCAACAATAAGGATATTTAGTTATGAAAAAGTGGAACGACATACTTGAGTCAGCGCAAGAATTTGTCGATTTTTTAGAAAGAGATACATTCTTTGATAAGCCTTTTGTTAATACTATAAATGCATTAGTAATCAGTGATCCCCTGTTAGGTTTTAAATATGCTAATCAAGATGATGAAGTGCAAAGCTTTCCAGCTTGGGAGTCAATTAGCCGAGGAGAGTATTCATTTCCAGATTCTTTTGAGTTATATGGTTATGTAGGTCATCAACTTCTGAAGAATAACTTTTTCAACATTCAAAGCAAGAACTTTAGTGGATTTAATGAGCTTTGGGATAGTACTATGGCAGAGCTAATAACTGATGATATGTATTATATATTCCAATGTTACGCTAATAATTATTTTCCACCTTTATGGAAAGATATTCTTACTGCTTATTTAAACAATGGACTACCTTGTGGCTGGTCTGATTTTCCACCTAAAGGTAAGCTAGTCGTTTTTTCTAATGAGCTGTTAGAGCCATAGCTATTTATTTTGGTAAAAAAGAGGGTTAGCTGGGCATTTTGCTCAGCTTTTTTACACCTGAATAAAGACCACCTATCACTACGACAATTTTGGCAGACGCATTGCCAAACAAACCCAGACGAAAGACAAAACCAAGTTTGTAAACAGACAATCGACCAAGATTATCACGTTCCCTGTACAACAGCAGAAAACCCAACATAAACAAATACACTATCTATGGGATGGCAATAGACAAGCACAGGAATATACTGACACCCATGTTTTCACTACCATCTATGAACAAAACAGCTTTGAGCCTATAGCTAGACTGGTATGGTTAAGAGATGGACTGACCCTAGCGGCAAATGATGAAGGCTGGTATGGCAATAATAAACCTGAGCCACCGTCCGCTATTCAAATCTATCATTATCACAATGATCATCTAGGTACACCAAATGAGCTGACTGACCAGAAAGGTGAAGTTATTTGGCTGGCGGATTATGAGGCGTGGGGTAATACCGCTAAAGTGGTATGGCGAGAGGAGAAGCTTGAGCAATTACAAGTATCTGCTGATGAGCTACAGCCTATTCGTTTTCAAGGTCAGAGTTTTGATACGGAAACAGGATTGCACTACAATCGGTTTAGATATTTTGATCCTGATTTAGGGATGTTTATCAGCCGTGATCCTATTGGACTCATGGGCGGCTCAAACGTCTTCCAGTATGCGACGAATCCTACGGGGTGGATCGATCCTTTAGGTTTAAAGAACTATAGAGACAAATTTTGGGATAGAGCAGGTGGTGCAGATAGAAGTAAATATCAAGTTCATCATATGTTTCCCCAAGATCTTTATAGCGATAATAAGCCAAAGACTAAAAAGATACTAAACTGTCATGGCATGGGTAAAGACGACTTAAATAACTTAATAGGTTTACCTAGAAATGAAAATGATAATCCAAGAAAAGGTAGTCCTTGGTTTGGCGCTTCAAAACACAACTCAAGTCACAGAGCATACTCTGATGCGTTAGAGGCTGCTATTATAAGAATAGGAGCAAAAGGCAGCTGCGTACAACAAAAAGCTAAACTTGTACTATTACAAAAAACATTAAGACGAATGCTCAATAATGGACAAGCCATTATGAGTAAACAAGGTGCAAGTACCACACAGTGGGAAAATATATTTAAAGGATACTAACTATGAATAATTTTAATTATAGAGATGTTTATTTAAACTATCTAAAAGTCTTTGAATGTATTATAAAATCAAATAACTTCTTGAGACCTAACAACACTTTGCCTTCGGATAAATTTCATATTATAAATGATTATCAAAAAGCTGATACTTTATACACTATGGAGTATCCTTTAGAAGAGCTAGGAGAGAAAGAAGGCAGTAAATACGATATTTATGCTGACTTAATGAACGAAAGGATTGATCTGCACTATGGTTTTTTCGATACTTTCACAGATACAGATTATCTAAATCATTTAGACTTTAAAGGCAAGTTTTTAGAAAAATTTTTCGATATAGTTGTAGCGGCTGAACAAAAAAACTCAAATTTTCCTGAAGAATTTACAGATTTCGTTCTGAATCACATTTTATCCTATATATCTTATCTGACATTTTCCAATACTGCTGATAAATTGCTAGATTTAGAGATTGAGGCATACACCAACGGAGCCATGCCATGCGGTTGGTACGGCAAATATCCTAAGGGAAAGCTTGCGGTCTATGTTCCTTTAGCTGAGTAAAAACTGCTATCTCAACTCAAATAAGTTAATCTATAGTCAAGCCCACCTAAAAGTGTTATAAACTAATTATCAAATACAATTGTTATTATAAAGACCATGACTTACTCACTAGATTTTCGCAAACAAGTTCTTAAAAGTATAAATGACGGTATGACCTTTGCCGAGGTGGCTGAGTTTTACAATCTGAGTCCAACCACGATACAGAATTGGAAGAGACGTATTCATAGTAAAACAACCAGACAAACTAAACCGTATAAAATACCAGATGACGTGCTACTTAATGATGTCAAAGAACATCCTGATGATTACCAGTATGAGCGAGCACGTCGTCTAAACTGTAGTAAAACAGGCATTTATCATGCTCTAAAGCGTCTTGGCATCAGTCAAAAAAAAGACTTTGGAACATCCAAAAGCATGTCCAGTAAAAAGAGCGATATATCTAAGTAAGCTTAATAACTTTATACAACAAGGCTATCCCATCGTCTATATGGATGAAAGCGGCTTTGAGCACGAGACTATTCGCTCTCATGGCTATGCACCAATTGGTAAACCCTGTATCGATAGCTACAACTGGCAAGGTAAAAAGCGAACCAACGTCATCGGTGCTCTGTATGAAAAGATGCTGTTTGCGCTTGATTACTTTGAACAGAATATCAACAGCAATATATTTTATGACTGGTGCAAGTTCACGCTTATTCCAAGTCTCAAGACTAAATGCGTGATTGTCATGGATAATGCTCAGTTTCATAAAAATAAACGGTAATCCTCCCAATAAAAAAGAACACTCAAAAATAGAGAATAACTGCTAGAATAAACCAGCAGGAGAATCCTATGAAAAAGACCCGTTTTAGCGACAACCAAATCGTCAACATCTTAAAGCAAGCAGAACAAGGCGTTCCTATCACCGAGCTCTGCCGAGAACACAATATTAGCCAAAGCACCTTCTACAATTGGCGCTCGAAGTATGGCGGCATGGACGCCACGCTTATCTCACGCCTCAAAGCACTTGAGACTGAAAACGCCCGATTAAAGAAGAGGTACGCTGACGAATGTCTTAAATCAGACATACTACAGGACGCCATGACAAAAAAGTGGTAGCGCCACAAAGGCGCAGACAGCTCGCTTGTCACTATATTGAAGCGCGTAGCATTAGCATACGCCGCGCTTGTCGTATCTTTAATATCAGTGTGACCTGCTACTATCACAAGTCCGTGGCAACGGATGAGAATAAGCAAATAGCAGACTTACTTATCAAACTAACTGATGAGAATAAGAACTGGGGCTTTGGCTTATGCTTTTTAACCCTGCGTAATGTCATGGGACTGCCATACAATCATAAGCGTGTATATCGTATCTACTGTGAGCTTGAATTAAACCTTAGAATCAAGCCTAAACGTCGCATTAAACGTGCTAAACCCGTTCCACTGGCAGTACCTGACCAGATCAACCACAGCTGGAGCATGGACTTTATGCACGACGGCTTAACAGATGGGCGTGGCTTTAGACTGTTTAATGTGATTGATGACTATAACCGTGAAGCCTTAACGGTCGAGGTTGACTTCTCACTACCGGCTGGGAGGGTGATACGTAGTTTGAACCAGCTCATTGAATACCGAGGTAAACCTGTCCAAATCAGATGCGACAATGGCCCTGAATATATTAGTAATGCGCTTAAAGACTGGGCTGAGCAGCAAGGTATCACTATTAGTTATATTGAGCCTGGCAATCCACAGCAAAATGCTTATGTAGAGCGCTTTAACAGGACAATGCGTTATGATTGGTTAAATCAGGAGTTGTTTGATAATCTTGATCAAGTCCGTCAGCAAGCAGAGACTTGGTTATATCACTATAATAACGAGCGCCCAAACATGGGTAACGGTGGTTTTACGCCGATACAAAAACTCAATCAGGCAGCTTAATTCTATTTACTAGGTGTCTTATGGTTGGGAGGGTTACCATACGAACTTGACTTCATGTTAGGCAACAAAGTGCTAGTAGTAACCTCACCCTAACGCAACGCCTCACATGCAATACCATCTTTATCGCGGTCTAAGCGCGTATATCCTGCTTTTTTTGCGTTACTCAAAGCATTCGGCTTCCGCTTGGCTACCAAAGTCAGCGCATACCACACCTCCTGCATTTGCTGTGATAGCAGTAAGCAACATAATAGATGAGACTACAAAAACAATAATATTTCTCATAAGTTAATCCTTTAAGGTTAATTGTTTTTAAATCTAACCCTTACTGTCAAACCAGATCAGGACGTATACTCCAAACAACTACCTATTAATAGCTTTTACTTTAGACGCCATTATCAAGCCTATCTTGGTACTCATCACACACCCTCAAACCCGCTTTAATAGCATCACTAAGGTCAGCACCCTCTTTGACACTGTAGGGCACGTTTGGGCGCATATTAGCTTGATTAAGAGCATCTACGGATGACTTGTTAAGCGGCGTACCGATATAAGATTCATCGGTAAAGCCCTCTGGTGCAAAATATACTTCACGCCCAAATTTTGGATGAGAAGTGCAGGATATCTCGCCATAAGGCACAGTGAATGGATAAGGTGTTGCATACTCAGTAGGCCATAGTGCTTCGTTTACGCCGATGTAACCTGCACCGTAGTATTCGTCGTATTCTGGTTCGACAGGCGTACAAGCTGTTGTCAACAATAAGGTAAGTCCTGCTATTAATTTACTCATCCTCATCTTTATCCTTATTCAAAACCCCTTTCTCCAGATTATCTATAGCTGTTTTAACCCAATTAACATCCTCACCATTGGTATGTTTAAAGTATTGGATGATGCCAAACTCAGATATTGCGGCTATATCGGACAGACGACCATTACCCCTAAATAACCGACCTACAACTTGTCTTATAACATCCTCTGTAAAACCATCTTGATCTATTACTTTTATAACAAGACCGCTAGTTTGACTGCCCTCTTTCTTGCAATCGAATAGATAAAAAACTCCAAGATTAGTAATCAGGCGCATGACGAACACTACCCTTACTTGAAAGTCATTTTTTTTACTGCGCATACCACGCACTGTCTCACCAATAAATATAGGATCGTAAGCAACATTTACACAGTCTATGATTACAGGAGCGTAGCGCAAAGTAACTTTAAGGTCTTGAGCATAGCGTAAAAGACGTTCAAAATTATTCTTTATAGAGTGAATCGCGCCACTATCCACTAAAGCTTCAAATCTACCAATGTCACCATTAGCATTACCATCCTCCCCATCAGCATAAGCGTCAGGCTTGTTCTGCGGCAACCATATAACCTTTGATTTACAGCTATCTACAGCCTCATCTAAGGTCAAATTTGCGCCCTTGACAAGCTCTCTTATCTTGCCTATGAGTTCTATCCTATGCCTGACTACAGCTGTGGTTATATTATTAGCATCTCTTTCAGCCTCTAGTAAGATCTCATCAGACTCAACGGTGTTATAGATCGGTCTAATTCTGGATGTTTGAGGTTTGATGCCATCGCCGTATGTAGCAGAATTAGGCTTGTCTATCCTATATTCTATGGCATCTCCTTGCGGCATAGACATACCTAATATTTCAGTACAAAGCAGAGTCTGATCGTCAATTCTCAAACCTGCTATTTTAATTTGAATGTCCTGCTTGTGATAAGGTTCGACCTTTAAGGAATAGTACTGCTTGTCATTAGCGAGCATTCTTTTATTGAGGTTCCAAACCAACCCTTTAGTATAAGAGTTTGTTTTTAAGTAGTATAAAAATACAGCGTCGGCAATTACGCATCGATCAGGAATAGTAATTAGATCACCATATCCATCATTTAGATTAAGTCTCTCTTCGACCTCCTGTTTATGCCAGCTAATAAGAACTTTATTAATCTCTTTTGATACCCCATAGTGCGCAACAAAGAACAAGACCGATGGGATGATTATTTTAACAGTATCTGTATGTACGACGATGTTGGAATTAGAGTCTGTTTTGATGTCATCAACTGGATAGCTATCAGGCTTGAGAATATACTCGCCCTTATCCTTTGAGATGCCATAATGGTTAGTATAGGTAAGGTTTGGGCGCTTGTATTTCTTATTGTCATAAGCATCTAGCTTGGTATATAAAGTTTCAAATTCGTACTTTTCTTCGCACTTCCCCTCTACCCAAATAGATCCTATGGGTAATTTCAAAATTGATTTAATTGATACTCCAACTACAACTTGTTTATTGGTAGTAGAGTTTAAAAAGTACACTTGAACCGTTTTGCGTCTACGGTGATAGTATATTTTTCCATACCACAGTACGATGTATTCAGTCTCTGGGTTATAGTAACTTCCTAAACATATCTCAAAGTATCTTTTGATATTTACCATACCCATGTATTTAACTTTTTTGCCGTTAGAATCGAACAATGCATCAAACATAACTCACCCCCAGCATGCTTGATCTAGGTGGCGAGTTAGCTATTTTTTTGAAGGGTGTTTTGAGTGAACAAAGAGAGATAAAGAGGTGTTTTTGACATCTATTCTTGGAATTTGACATTAATTGTTGGAATTGACA
>NZ_JBQSXG010000076.1:0-14932 GCF_052378005.1 Psychrobacter sp. AOP31-B2-9 | reverse complement strand
AATATAAAGGTAAGTGTTGGTACGAGTAACAATAAAAAGCATCGCTATTCAATGATGGCGATGCCTTTTATTATTTACTTTTTGAAACGGTCCTTTTCAAGCTTATACCATTCATAAGAATACGATTAGCTGTGTCAAAATCGCTTAGCCTACAACGTGTAGTGCTTGCACTCTTTTTCCTTGCTACTCTAATTTTTGTGAATGGTATTAGAACGTTATTAAATCAATCTACTGGCTAAACTGTTTTTGACAAAGCTCCATAAAAGCACGCCCATACTGACGAATTTCTGCATCATCACGTACCGCCATCCAACTGGTAAAGCGACCAAAGTGGTCCACTGGAATCGCGGTTAAGTTCTGATAATGGCTCGGCTCAAATGCCATTTCGGCAATGATACCAATACCTAGACCAAGGCCAACATAGGTGCTAATCACATCAGCATCCAGTGCTGCTAGTACGATATCAGGCTCTAACCCTGCCTCATAGAAAGTCTTGTCAATTGCTCCACGTCCAGTAAAACCGCCGTGATAAGTAACGATTGGATAGCTAGCAAGGGTCGGTAAATCGATAGATTCTAGGCTAGCAAGTTCGTGATCGCTTGGCACAATGACACGATGCGTCCAATCATAATAGCGATAGCACCGTAGATAATTATTGTGTAGTAGGGACTCAGTTGCAATACCAATATCAGCTTGCCCACGGATCACCATCTGTGCGATGGTTTCAGGATCTGCCTGTTGAAGTATCAGATTAACCTTAGGAAAGCGATCTTTAAACTCTTTAACCACTTGCGGCAACACGTAACGTGCTTGTGTATGAGTAGTTGCAATGGTGAGCGTGCCAATATTTGGGTTATTAAAATCAAGGCTAAGGTTTTCAATGGTGCGAATTTCAGCGAAGATGGCCTCAATGTGAGGCATGAGCGCTGTACCCATGGTTGTCAGCCCTGTTAGTCGTTTGCCTTGACGGACAAAAACTTCCGTTTTTAGCTGATTTTCAAGTGCCGCTATATGTTTAGATAGACTTGATTGGCTGGTATGCAGTACGATAGCTGCCTGACTTAAGTTATAGCCATTAATCACCGTGTGCCATACTGTCTCCAGCTGTTTGAGCTGAATTTGTAAGTGTCGTTGATTGACTACTACGTCGATTGCCATAACCTAATCCTATTATCTAAATATACAAAATCCGTCTGTATACATAAAATAAATATGTATAAACATGCGATAAGTAAACAGTGTAAAACAAAGCTATTATTCTTGTATATAATAAATAGCTATCAATTTATACTTTTTTGGAATATATATTTTAAGTATTCAAAAATGTTGATAGAATTTTTCATCTGCCAGACTGAGTAACTCGTTATCTTCTGGCGTATCTCCGTATGCGTATACAGTGCTAAAATTACTCAGATTGTATCTGTGTTCAACTAACTGCTTTTTTGTTATTCCGCTACAATCACCATTGATATAGTTGCCTGTCAATATACCGTCAGCGACATCTACTTCAGTGCATATTAAATCCAATCCATGTTTGACACACCATGGATTGAGATATAAGTCTAGAGATGCCGATACAATAACGACGACATCACCTTTTTGTTGATGCCATTTTATTTTTTCAAAAGCATTAGGTCTGACATAACGAGGTATTATCAACTCAGAGAAGGCTTCCCCTTTTATTCTAAGCTGTTGTTCACTCCTTCCTTTAAAAGCAAAGTGATAGACCTTTTTTCGAATTTCGCTACCTTGTAATAGACCTAATTTGTATTTCACAACAGTTGGTAATAAGATGACTTTACCTGTATTAATTCTGCTTTTAGGTGCTGCAAATAATAAGAATTTGGTAAAGGTATCTGTGTGGGTAATAGTGCCATCAAAATCAAATAAAGCGATATCCATAGGTGCTATCTCGTATTATTAGGGCATGGGTCATGTTAATTTTTTACACATAGCGTCTACTTAGACAGTTGTTGTATAGCTCTTTCGTACTATAGTCGGTGAACTACTCAACCACTACGGCATTAGTCTCCTTAGACATACTACTTGTACGATCTGCAGTCGGCAGCCTTGTGCCCATTTTAGAGCTCTTGGACTATATAGTCGGTTGAATAGAAAAATATTATTAGAATGTCTAGTCAAGCTAGGTGTTCTGAAGTACCATAATTGAATTTTGTTCTAATGAACGTATTTTTACAACGTAAAGCAATTTTTATCGATCCTTATTGTTAATAATCGATATCAATGATGGACAGTAATGATTGATAAAAATTGTGCGCGGTTGTGTTCTTTTTCTCAAGTGTTGGTGAGTTATTATGTCTGCTGTCAAATCTGTGCCGCCCAATCAGCCAGTTGCCAAAAAATCATGGGGAGAAGCGGCGAAAGCTTATTTAGACCCACGTGTCATGATTATGTTGTTTTTGGGTTTTTCAGCAGGTATTCCCATACTGCTTATTTTTTCTAGTTTGTCATTATGGCTCAGAGAAGCTGGCATCGATCGTGGCGTTGTGACCATGTTTAGTTGGGCCGCGCTCGGTTATTCATTCAAGTTTATCTGGGCACCATTGATTGATGCGTTACCTGTACCGTTTTTGACTAAGTGGTTGGGACGTCGACGCAGTTGGATGGTGGTATCACAGCTACTTATCGTTCTGGCTATTTTCCTAATGGCCAATGTGAATCCTGTAAGCGAAGCTGTTTTAGTTTATATGGCAGGAGCTGCCGTATTATTAGGATTTTCTTCTGCAACCCAAGATATTGTCATCGATGCATATCGCATCGAACTTGCGCCGCCATCGATGCAGTCTATATTGTCTTCTGTTTATGTGTCAGGTTACCGCATTGGTATGATTGTCGCAGGGGCAGGTGCATTATATTTGGCAGATTTTTTTGGCTCGAATGAGACTTTTTATAGTTATGAGGCATGGCGTAATACTTACTACATCATGGCAGGTGTCATGACGTTAGGGGTATTGACCACATTTGCCAGCTATGAGCCAACGGCTGAGACGTTGCAACACAAAAAGCAGAAGAGCAATCTTAAGGTGTTCTTGATTTATTCTGGTTTGCTATTAATACCAGGATTGATTTTTAGTTTGATATATCTAATCAATATTGTGATCAACAAAGTATTCAGCAGTACCCTAGCGCTAATACCATTAATGGCCATGCCAGCGATTAAGTTTTACTTTTTGGCCTTGGTTGCTTGTGCGCCTTTATTGCTGTTGTACTTCATTATCAACCAACCTAAAATTATCAATAAAGCTCCATTAGTCGCTGAAACTCGCGAAGATTACGTAAGATTGGTATTGCTGTTTGTATTCTCTGTCGTCGCGTTTATCATGGCTTATGTCTTGATTGGACCATTATTTCCAGAGTTCGAAGGCGCGTTTTCTAGCTTCCTTGTAGAAACATTACATCTGCTGATAAGTTTGGGTGTGGCGATGGCTGCAGGTTATGCACTCGTACAAGTAGGGTTGGTCAAAAAAGAAGTAGCGATGGCCACTTGGGTTGAGCCGATTTTAGATTTCTTTAGACGCTATGGTAAAAAGGCATTTTTATTACTGGCGCTCATTGGGTTATACCGTATTTCAGATATTGTTGCAGGTGTCATCTCCAACGTCTTTTATCAAGACATGGGCTTTAGTAAAACAGATATCGCCAACGCAGTGAAGCTCGTCGGCGTGATTATGGCGATTGCGGGTGGGTTTTTAGGTGGGCTATTAGCACAGCGTTTCCGTATGATGCATGCCATGATGATTGGCGCGATTCTTGCGTGTGTGACCAATTTGTTATTTGTGCTACTTACTTACAATCCAGGCAGTTTGCCATTTATGTATGTTGCGGTCATATTTGATAACTTAGCAGCAGGGCTTGCTAGTGCAGTGTTTATTGCTTTCTTATCAGCGTTGACCTCCATACGTTTTACAGCAGTTCAGTACGCTATTTTCTCATCACTTATGACGTTGATTCCTAAAGTAATGGGCGGATACTCGGGTGCTATCGTCGATAACATGGGCTATCCATTTTTCTTTATCTTTACCTTTGCGATTGGTATCCCGATTCTGGCGCTGATTTACTATGTCGATAAGCATATCGTCATTGGTGACAACGATGATATTTATGGCGATGATGAGGGTGATAATAGTGGTGGTAATAAATTAACTAAAGCTAACTCAAAATTGGATAGCTCTAAAGAGCGGCCACGTGTTTCAGATCGATGGTTGTCTTTGGTTTTTATCTCATTATTCGTTATGTACATTATTTTTAAGAACTATATATGATCGCATCGACCATTCGTCAGATAAAGCAGCACATTCAGCAATTGACGAATGAGGCTGCAAACAGCAAACTACCATCGTTTTGGCTAACGGACTGGTTATTGTATGTCGTTGATAAGCCTGTGATAGCGCTAATCACAGATGAAGGTTATCAACTAACAGACAGCGAGCTTGCGCAGTTCAATTCAGGTGTGACCAAGATGCAGGCAGGAATACCGCTTGCATATCTGACGGGTCAGCAAGCGTTCTGGTCGCTCACGTTTACTGTCAATGAGTATACGTTGATTCCTAGACCCGACACAGAAGTGTTGATTGAACAAGTATTAAATGGAATAAGTGCTCAGCCAAAGAGTATGGATGATGACAATAGACAGAAACGTTTACTGGATTTAGGTACTGGTTCAGGTTGCATCGCAATCAGCCTAGCGCATGAGCTAAAGGCAAAAAATCTTGGTCCTACAGACGATAGCTGGCAAGTGGTCGCGGTTGATTTGTCGTTAGAAGCATTAAAAGTCGCTAAGCACAATGCGGCTATCAATAACGTTGCTGATATTGAGTTTATACAGAGCAGTTGGTATGAGAGTCTGCCGACTGATGATAGTCAATTATTCGATGTGATTGTGTCCAACCCACCTTATATTGATGAAGAGGATGAGCATTTGGCTAGTTTAGTTGCTGAACCTATTAGTGCGTTAAGCGCACCTAATCACGGACTGGCGGATATAATAAATATTGTCGAACAGGCACCGAAGTATCTGCGTGTAGGTGGGTTATTAGCGATTGAACATGGTTTTGACCAAGGATCTGCTGTTCAACAGCTGTTTCTGGATAATGGCTTTGAGTCTGTGCATACGGTAAAAGACTACGGTAATAATGACCGTGTGACGCTTGGACAGTTTCAGTAAGTAGGCTTGTATAGATAAATTTGTTTGATAATAAGTTTGGAATAGTAGTGGATAAGGGTTAAATATGGCACTCTCATTAGAGGCAGGGCAGCTGCTAGACGAAGAACTGTTGTGTTATGCGCGGCAGATATTGCTTGATGGCTGGGATATTGATGCTCAGATACGTCTGAAGTCGTCTCGTGTGGTTATGATCGGAGCGGGCGGTCTAGGTTGTCCTGCTTCTGAGACGCTAGTGCGTGCAGGACTTGGGCATATTGAGCTAATCGATGATGATGTGATTGAGGCCAGTAATTTACAGCGTCAGACGCTATTTTTACCCGAAGATATCGGTAAGCATAAAGCACTGACAGCAGCGCAAATGTTAGCGCGCATTAATCCATTGATTACGGCTTGCGGTGCAGTGGCGCGGTTGAAAGAAGACAATGCCTACGAGCTGCTCAACATGGCAGCAGTAAAGCCTGATTTGCTTTTAGACTGTACGGATAATTTTGCCACACGTGATGTGATCAATCGTATTAGTGTGCGTTATCAGATTCCATTGTTGTCTGCTTCGGCAATTGCGATGCAAGGTCAGTTAGCACTGTATGAACCACATTTGAACACTGGCTGCTATCATTGCGTGTTTGGTTCAGTTGTGAGTGATACAGAATCTGATGAGCGTACTTGTGCTAACTCAGGCGTGCTTGCTAGTACGACTGCGATTATGGGAAATTTACAAGCCAATGCCGCTCTACAATACCTTGGATTAACCAAAAATCCACTGAAAAACAAGCTGCTCATATGGGATGGTAGCCAAATGCAGCAGCGATTAATGGGCTATCGACAAGATAAAGAGTGTCCTGTTTGTAGCAGTCATTAGCATCTCCTTACTGTATGCACTACTGCGCTAATATTTAATGACATCAGCATTTATTCTAAAATATCCTTTCTATCACCATAGTTGTTTCTTATGAAAATTCACCGTCCGCATTTATTAAAGCATACATTCAATGTTGTCAATCGTGTTCGCCAAACTGCGAGTGTCGCTGGTCTGTCTGCACTCAGAGTAGCGAAAGGTGAAAAACCTGACGCGATGCTATTAAAAGACACTTTTGAACAATTGGGTACGACTTATATCAAAATTGGCCAGTTTATTGCGAGTACGCCGTCTTTGTTTCCACGTGATTATGTCAAGGCATTTCAGAGCTGTTTGGATCAAACCACGCCATTGTCTTATGCTTATATCGAGCAAGTATTAAAAGAAGAGTTGGCCGTTGATGGCATGACGCTTGATGATAGGTTTGCCCATATCGATCCGGAGCCATTGGCGTCCGCTTCTATTGCCCAAGTGCATGCCGCACGATTGCACAATGGTGATGAAGTGGTATTAAAAGTACAAAAGCCTAACGTTGAAACTATTATGCAGACGGATTTAGGCGTACTGCATGGTGTGACTAAATTGCTTGAAATCCTGATGCCATCGATGAAGTTTGCCAGCATTGCGCCAATTATCGATGAGATTCGTTTGCGTATGTTAGCTGAGACTGACTTTATCGCTGAGGCGCAAAACATTCGCGATTTTCAGCAGTTTTTGACCGTATCAGGTAACACTCGTGTGACAGCGCCCACGGTCTATGACGCGTTGACGACTAAGCGTGTACTGACCATGAGCCGTCTATATGGTGTTTCCATGGTAGAGGAGTCATTAATGCGTCAGTACTGCGCTGATCCTGCACAAGTGATGGCAGACACGTTAAATACGTGGTTTGCTAGTCTAATGCTTTGTAATAGTTTCCATGCTGACCTGCACGCAGGGAATTTGATGCTATTGACAGATGGCCGCATTGGATTTTTAGACTTCGGTATCGTTGGTAAGCTAAAAGCAGAAAGCTGGCGGGCATGTATGGGTATGATGCAAGCTATGCAAGACAGCGACTATCAAGCAATGGCGCAACATATGATTGATATGGAAATGACGCATGGTGGCAATCAGGTCGATGTCGTGGCACTGGGCGATGACCTACAGCGTATGATGAAGACTATCATGGCAGAGGATAAAGCCTTTACCAGTGGCGTACCTTTTAATAGTAAAGAGCAAGCCGATGAGCTGAATCAAATGATGCTTGAGATTGTGGAAGTGGGTAAGCGTCATGGTATTCATTTTCCACGTGACTTTGCGTTATTGACCAAGCAGATGCTGTATTTTGATCGGTTCATGCGTACGCTTGCACCAGATATGGATATGTTCAGTGATCAGCGTGTGCAAATGTTAGGACAAGCCTAAACTACGCTACGGCTAAATACTTCCCGTAATTCAAAGCTGGTATGTACTTGCGCGACGCCTTCGATACGGTTTAGCCGATGTAGTAAAAACTCTTCATAATGTGTCATATCGCGTACTCTAACTTTGATAAGATAGTCTTCGGTACGACCAGTGACAATGCTACAGCTAACGACTTCTTCAAAGCTCTGTATTTTGGACTCGAATTGTTCAAAGCGTTCAGCAGTATGACGATCCATACTGATCGCGATAAATACGGCCAATGGATAACCAAGCTTTTGCGCATCTGTTTTGGTGTAATAGCCAGTGATAACGCCCGCATCCTCTAAGCGTTTAATACGGCGGGCACAAGGTGTGGCCGAAAGGTTCACGTGTTCCGCAAGCTCGGTCACACTCATACGTGCTTGTGTCTGTAATAAGCGTAATAACTTTCTATCGGTCTCATCTATATCGGCTAAAGAAGGTTGAGGAAAATGATGGTTTAGCATATTTTTGGATTTATTAGAGGATTTAGCTAATTATAATTACTATTGCATAGGATTTCACTAAAATAACCTAAAATTATATAAAATAAAGCCGATTTCTGTTTCATGAACTTTGATATTATAATCACATAAACATTGGTTATCTCGTATGAGGCAGATTACCCGAGTCATCTACCATTTAGCTAAAAACATAAATTCCCATACCATTTAAGGATTGATTATGTCTGACCAAGCCACGCGCACTGTAGCCGCTACGACTGCAAAGACCACACCAAAAAATGCCGCTTTTGATTATAAAAAATATCGTCCATTTGCCTTTGCACCATCGTTACTAGATCGTACTTGGCCGAGTAAGACAATTGAGAAAGCACCGATATGGGCAAGTGTGGATCTGCGTGATGGTAACCAAGCACTCATTGATCCAATGACTATCGAACAAAAAATGCGTTTTTTTAAAACCTTAGTAGATGTGGGTTTTAAAGAGATTGAGATTGGTTTTCCATCAGCGGCACAGGTTGAGTTTGATTTTGCTCGTAAGCTTATCGAAGAAAATCATGTGCCTGATGATGTAACTTTGCAAGTTTTGGTGCAGGCTCGTGAGCATTTGATTGCTCGTACTTTTGAATCATTAAAAGGCGCGAAGCGTGCTATTGTCCACGTGTATAACTCAACTTGCCGCATTCAACGCGAAAAAGTATATGGTAAAGACAAAGCTGAGATTAAAGAAATTGCGATTGCAGGTGCCAAACTATTGCAGCAGTATGCGGCAAAATATCCTGAGACAGAGTGGGTGTTCCAATACTCGCCAGAAAGCTTTAGTCAAACAGAGACCGAGTATGCAGTAGAAGTCTGCGATGCCGTCTGTGACGTATGGCAGCCACAAGCAGGTCAGGAAGTGATTCTTAACTTGCCAGCGACGGTGGAAGCCTCTACGCCTAATGTTTTTGCCGATCAAGTTGAATATTTCTGCCGTCATCTTGCTCAGCGCGAGCATGTGATTGTTAGTTTGCATACGCACAATGACCGTGGCTGTGCGGTTGCTGCGGCTGAGCTTGGTGTGTTGGCTGGTGCCGATCGTATTGAGGGTACGTTGCTTGGTAATGGCGAGCGTACGGGTAATATGGATATCATGGTAATGGCGATGAACTTGTTTAGCCAAGGTATCGATCCAGAGCTTGATTTCAGTAATATGAGTGATATTGTTCAGGTAGTCAGTGAATGTAATAATTTGCCTGTGCATCCGCGTCATCCTTATGTCGGCGAGTTAGTATTTACCGCCTTTAGTGGCTCACATCAAGATGCTATCAAAAAGTCTCTTGACTACAATGAAAAGCATCAAGATGAAACAGAAAATGTTTGGGATGTGGCCTACTTACCGATTGATCCGGCGCATATTGGTCGTAGCTATCAAGATGTGGTACGTATCAACAGTCAGTCTGGTAAAGGTGGTGTCGCTTATATCTTGCAGCGCAATTATGGCTTTAACTTACCACGTTGGATGCAAATTGACTTTAGCGGTGTGGTGCAAAAGCAAGCGGAAAGTGCTGCACGTGAGTTGCAAAATGATGAAATATTACAAACTTTTGAAAGCACGTATTTGCAGCAAGGTGAATTTGAGCTACTAGACTATAGCGTCAATAACAAAGGCGGAGCAGTGTGCTTTGACGGTCAAGTGCAGATGAACGACGAAACCATCAATATTGCTGGGAAAGGTAATGGACCATTGTCATCATTCATTGATGGTATTGCTCAGCATACTGGTAAGTCGATACATGTCATTAATTATGCTGAACATGCAATCAATCCGCAGCACAATAGTGGTGATGGTATCGATGATGATACCAATAGCGACAACAAAACCAATGCCAATGCAGCGGCTTATATACAGTTAAATATTGATGGTGATGTTTATTCAGGGATTGGTACTTGTAGCAGTACTGTATCGGCTATGCTTAAAGGTGCATTATCAGCCTTTGCTCAAGCAGCCAATAGTATCGCCGCGTAATATCAAAAGGCATTCGTTTAATACAGCAAAAAACATCACCGCTTTTTTCTACAAGCAAGAAGCGGTGATGTTTTTTTTGTATAGGAAAAAGCTTAGCAGTTTGAGACCACACTATCTCAAGATAACCTACATTCGAGCTGCATAGACTGCCAAGAGTAATAGCATAATATTACTTGTGTTTTTGCTGTCTAAGACTTACGCTAATGTGTATAGCACCTATTATTATATTAATATAAACATAAGGTTAATTATGGAACCTATATCTTTTGCTTCACTTTCATTGGCATCTATTTTGGCTTCGGTACCTGCGAATGGTGAAATTGTGACTAAGCCTACCATTACCACGCATATCAGTCCGGCTATTGCAGGACAGTGGGAGATAGACTTGGATAGTCCGATCACAATGACCAACGAAGCTAGAGCTAGACAAGACACGTTAGAAGCTACTCAGCAGACAGAGAGTGTCGAGCCTGACGTAAAGACTGGTACAGAAGATGGTGTTCTGGTACAAAGCGAAAGGCGTATTGTTGATATTCCACCAACTGCTCATACAAAAACGAGTGCTTCTACTAAAGACTCAACTCAGTGCCGTGAGTTATATAACTTTGGTGCTGACAATGAAATGTGGGCGGTGAGTGGTGAAGAATGGACGTATAGTCGTTATTTAGTCACACACCGAGAAGAAGGTTTGCCAGTTATCGCTATTAGCACTGTCTATGATAATAATGAAGTAGATTGTTCTGGTAATCAGATTGATCAGAGCGGTGAGGCGTTGATTGCTTTTTTAAATCATGACGGCAACCAAATGCAGTGGTGTGCAGATCCAGAAGGAAACGAATGCTTTATGAATTTTCATAAGGTGTTGCCATAGTGATTTATAATCACTTGCGAGGACGTATTTTTTCGACCACGCTAATTGATTGTGAATCATAAATAGGATAAGAAATCTATCTGCATATAATAAAAAAAACCGCTACCTAATGAAGGAACGGTTTTTTTTATTTATATCAATAAATTATGATTTTTCTTTATTAGTGGTTAGAAGCTCTCTTTCAAGGTAATGAATGTTTTGCGCTTCGTGAACAAAGTTATCATCGGCTAAAATAACATCACGATGCATTGGTATATTGGTTTTGATACCTTCGATTACCAATTCATCTAGTGCATGTAGTGTTTTTGATACCGCTTGTTGGCGAGTCTGTCCATGACAGATAAGCTTGCCTATTAATGAATCATAATATGTCGGTATCTCATATCCAGGATACAAATGCGAGTCAAAACGAACGCCTGAGCCACTTGGTGCAAACAACTGATTGACAGTACCAGGACAAGGCATAAAAGTCGCTGGATCTTCAGCATTGATACGGCATTCAATGGCATGACCTTGAACATCAATTTCGCTTTGGCGGTAAGATAAACCATAACCTGCAGCGATTTTTAGCTGTTCAACGACCACATCAATACCAGTAATCATTTCGGTCACAGGATGCTCGACCTGTACACGAGTGTTCATTTCAATAAAGAAAAACTCGTTATTTTCAAATAAAAACTCAAAAGTACCTGCACCGCGATACTTCACAAGCTCGCACGCTTTTACACAGGCTCGTAAGATAGGTTCGCGTACATCATCTGGAATATCTGGTGCAGGCGCTTCTTCTAGGACTTTTTGATGACGACGCTGTAATGAGCAGTCACGATCATATAGATGGATGGCATTGCCATTGCCATCACCAAGCACCTGTACTTCTACGTGGCGTGGATTCTGTAGATAGCGTTCCATATAAACAGTGTCATCGCCAAACCACAACTCTGCCTCTTGTTTAGCAGCTTGTACTTGTCCGATAACCTCCTCAAAGCGTTCAACGACACGCATACCGCGACCACCACCGCCAGCTGCGGCTTTGATTAATAAGGGGAAACCAATATTACGCGCTTGTTCTTCAGCATTATGTAGAGTCACAGCACCAACAGAGCCTGGTACAGTAGGCACGCCTGCTTTTTTCATGGCATTAATAGCAGATACTTTATTGCCCATCAAGCGGATATGATCAGCGTTTGGGCCTACAAAGGTCAAACCTGCTTCTTCAACCTGTTCAGCGAACTCAGCATTCTCTGATAAAAAACCATAGCCAGGATGAATGGCATCGGCACCAGTGATTTCAGCAGCAGTTAAAATAGTATTAATATCAAGGTAGCTTTGATTGGCATTAGGTTTACCAATACAGATTGCCTCATCAACAAAACGTAAATGCATCAAGTTTGCATCAGCTGTGGAATAAACACCTACAGTCTCTATTCCAAGAGCTTTACAAGCTCGAACGATACGTAGGGCAATCTCACCTCTATTGGCGATGAGCAGTTTTTTTATCATGGGGTCATCCTTGTCGAAGCGGCAGTCATTGATAGAGTCGTTACTTTGGCATCGTGAATTTAAGTCATTATTGTCAATGCAATATAGCTTAAATTTAGATGCCAAATGATAATGGAACCTCAATCATAGTGAGATAAAGTGTGGCAAAAACAATCGTTACGCTTTATAGCGTATGACAGGTTGGCCAAACTGTACCACTTCAGAGTTATCGACTAAGATTTCATCAATGATGCCACTTTGAGTTGCCTCAAGTGGATTCATGATTTTCATGGCTTCAATAATACCAAGCGTATCACCAGCCTGTACTTTTTGACCTACTTTGACAAAAGGTGGGTCATTAGGGCTAGGTGCTGAGTAATAAACGCCAACCATCGGTGATGTCTCAACACTACCTGCTTTGACAGCTGGTTTTGCTTCAGCAGCAACGGGAGCAGCACCTGCTGCAGGTGCAGCCATCATCGTTGGAGCAGGGGCGTCGTAGTGACGAGTCAAACTAATGTGTTCATCGTCTGAGCTGATTTCTAAGTTAACCAGTTCACTTTCTTCCATGAGTGCGATCAGAGTGCGTATTTTTTCAATATCCATAGTTTTAATTTTGCCTTGTACTAAATTCGAGAAATAGTGTAACTAAATATTGTGTAGATAATTGCTAATGATACCTATATTCGTGCAAATGAGCAATCGATGTACAGTTGTTAACTGAATTTTTTTACATATTATGACGTAAGCTATTATACGAGTAAGAATTATACAAGGATTTATCATAGTCTATGTAACCAAGTAGCGCTAGTAATGGTTACTAGATACTAAGGCATGTCCTAAATTCAAACGAGTGCCCTCTAAATGGGCTAAAAATAGCTAAATTTTGCCAAACATCGTCAAATAGTTGGTCAATATCTTGATATTACCTGCACTATTTTCCTCGTTTAACGGCGATTTATCTTATTTTTATCACCATTTTTAAAATGAGGGCACACCCTAGGTTTACAGAAAGATATTAAGCCCATTTTGCTGTTAAGCGTTTTTGTTGATAACGCAGTCGTAAAGTCAGCAGGATGGACGATAAAAATAATCCTGTGATTAATGCCATCCAAAACCCTTGAGCACCAACGTCAGTAAAGCGTACTAAGTAAATACCGAGTGGTAACGCCACTAGCCAATAGCAAAATAGTGTGACCCACATTGGCACGGTGGTGTCTTGCATGCCACGCAATATACCAGCGATATTGACTTGCCAACCATCAAACAATTGATAAGCCAATGCAAAGATAAGTAGGTGCATGGCTTGTGCCCTGACGATAGGATTGTCTGTAAATGCCGCTGCCAGCTGTGGCCTAAACAGCCAAATACCAAGCATACAAGTGAGTGCAATCAACACTGTCCAAATTAAGCCTGTGGCTTGCACTTGTCGCAGAGCCATAATGTTTTTTTCACCAAAACGATTGGATATCATGATTGTCAGCGCCATGGCGACTGATATGGGTATCATGAATAGTTGGGAGGTCACTGACAGTGCTACCTGATGCGAAGCCGTTGCTATCTCGCCTAGTGGACTGATGACCAATGCGCCCAAACTAAATAAGCTGGCTTCAAAAAATATAGAGATACCAATCGGAATACCCAGTTTAAGCAGTTTTTTAATTTGTGCACGGTTAGGACTAGCAAAACTATAAAAGAATCGTGTGCTAGCAAACTGCTGCCGTTTTGTGAAGCTAGTATAAGCAGCAAGCAGTAGTACATTTATCCATAGCACAAAGGCCGTTGCAACGCCGCAACCTGCGCCGCCCATCTCAGGCATGCCGAACAAACCATGAATAAAAATATAGTTCAGCGGAATGTCTGCTAGTAAGCCGATGACACTAATGACAGTGACTGGTTCAGGTCGACCAAGTGCTTCGCAATAACTGCGTAGTACCGCATAGACGGCTAGGGCGGGGAAACCAAACGACACACCGTGAAGATACTGCGCGGCTATTGGCTGGATGTTTTCAGGTACGCCCATTATTCCCAGTATATTTGGAGCTAAATTAACCACGATAAAGCCAACAATACCAATGACACCAGCTGTCCATAAAGACTGCTGTGTGATATGAGGTACTCGGTTATGATCATTTTGCCCGATTGCTTCGCCAATGAGTGGTGTGGTAGCAATTAAAATACCAGTGGCCAACAAAAATAGAGGTAGCCACATACCAGAACCGACGGCAACTGCTGCCAAATCGAGCGCAGAGACTTGACCTGCCATAATGGCATCGACTACGCCAAGTGCTGCTTGGCAAAACTGAGTAATTAAGATAGGTAGTGCGAGCACACCTAAGCGTAAGCTGTAGCTTTTAAAATCTCTAAAGGATAATGGGAAAACCATAGTGAGCAACTTTTTATTTTTTACGGTATTTATTATGAATGAGCAACACCTGCCATCAATATAGTAATAGTGAGATAGGACGGTAGGAGTAGTGCCGACGATAATACTCCGATACATCATATGCGCAAGCTCATATAAGTGAAGTATGACAACAAAAACGAAGGCACTAAAATAAAAATAACCCGTTAATCTAAATAGGAGATTAACAGGTCATAAATAAATACGATGGTAAAGAAGCTGGGTTATAATGTCAATGTTTTA
>NZ_JBQSXG010000075.1:0-15073 GCF_052378005.1 Psychrobacter sp. AOP31-B2-9 | reverse complement strand
TGATTTGAAGTAAGGATCGTAAATTAGGGTATACCCCAAGGAAACCGCCGAACAAGCCCCTTAATTGATTTAAAGAACCACTCAAAACAGACTCTATTTTCAGAACTGCTTTAAACAAACCACTTATCTAATCTTACATACCACTTTCAGTTACAACCCTCATTATGAACTCGGACACTGCGCGCTTGACGCTATTACCTGACCGTCACCCAATCTATAAGCCAATAGACAATTGCCCCACACACAGCCACCGTCGAGTGCACGTGCATGTGGCAAATCAACCTCACCTTTTAGCGCAGCCCAATGACCAAATAATATCTTGCGCGTACGCGGTACTTGCCACTCAAACCAAGGCAAGAAATCCTCAGGCATAGGTTCATCTAACCCTGCTGAAAAGCCAAACTCAAGCGTGCCATCCTGTTTACATAGACGCATACGCGTAAAATAGTTAGTGATGGCGCGCATTTTAGTAAAGCCATTGATATTTGGCTGCCAATCATCAGCTGACTTGCTATATAAATTTGGTAATAATCGATCGAGCTGCCACAGCCTGCTTTGTAATTGCGATTCTACTTGTTGTGCATAGCCTGCTGCTTCATCGATACTCCAATGCGGTGGAATACCAGCATGCACCAGTACTGTTTGTTCATCAGGATAGGCCAGTAGCGGCTGATGACGTAGCCATTCAAGCAACTCATCACAATCATCAGCAGCAAAAACTGGTGCGGTCTTATCTTTCTTTTTGAGTTTTGCTGCACCGCGCCAAACAGCAATCAAATTAATATCATGATTACCAAGGACTGTCGCTGCCGATCCTTGTTCACAGAGTACTTTAACATCACGTAAAACACTCAATGAATCCTCACCACGCGCTACCAAGTCACCTGCAAACCACAATTTATCTTGTGCTGGATCAAAATCTAAAGTTTCTAGCAACTTAAGATAAGCAGCATAGCAACCTTGCAGGTCTCCAATGACATACTGGTGGCGAAAACTCATGGTACCTCTATACTTTTTAGATATGAATTGATATAAGGGCACTCTTAAGTGAGTGCTCTTAGCATGAATCGTTTTATGTGAATACTATTGAGAAATGATCGGCTGCGAGTCAATCAACAAAAAGTTAAATCAACCTTCTACGTTGCGCGCCTGATTGCTCAAATTGACAAAATCTTTCACACTTAAGACTTCAGGGCGTGCCTGCGGATCGATACCGCAAGCTGCAAAATCGTCTTCACTCAGTGTTGGTAATAACGCTGATTTTTTGAAGATAGCACGTAGCGTCTTGCGGCGATGGTTGAAAGTTTCGCGTACGACAATCGCAAAGTATTCTTCATCTTCCGCTACGATTGGTTTGTTGATATGTGGCGTCAAACGAAATACAGCACTGGTGACTTTTGGCGGTGGATTAAAAGCACCGCGTGGTACGGTCAATAGATAATCTGTGTCACAATGGTATTGCATAATGACTGATAAGCGACCATAAGTTTTGCTGCCCACATCAGCCGTGATGCGCTCGACCACTTCTTTTTGCAACATAAAATGCATGTCTTGAATCACATCAGCATAGCTGAGTAGATGGAAAAGTATCGGGGTAGAGATATTATATGGCAGGTTGCCGACCACACGTAGCTTGCCGCGCTCAGGACTATACAGCTCACGATAGTCTACATGCATCGCGTTGTCTTTAATAATCTCAAAATTCGGATGGCTGTTGGCACCAATACGAATACGCAAACTGTCTGCCAAATCACGATCTAACTCTACTACGGTCATCGCGTCGACTTCTGCCAATAACGGCTCGGTTAACGCGCCCATTCCTGGTCCAATCTCGATTAGGTTGTCATCACGCTCTAGACGAATACTTTCAACGATTTCGCGAATGACGCTGCCATCATGCAAGAAATTTTGACCAAAGCGCTTACGCGGTTGGTGTTTAACAGCACGTAGGCTGCTAGAAATAGATTGAGCGTCAAACGGAGTTTTGGACATAGAAGAGTCTTAATGTATAAAAGATAAATGGGCAATAATGGCAACAATATGCCAATCATATAATGACGAATTATAACACAGCTCAGAATTAGGCTGTATTATTGAAAAATTATTATCGATAAGCTACCCATACTTTATCGCAACAGATACCGTGACGTCTTCTGCCCAACATCATTTGTTATAACGTCTCTTATGGGAACAAAAGTGTTTCCTAGTAAAACTTGAATATTAGGCTGTTGCAGTACCTATATACTTCTGAGTGTATAGAATTTCAGCTTCTCGAACTCAATATCAACTATTCTAGATAGGATTTGCGATACGGTTTTCTTATGCAGCATGCTTTTTAATAAAAATATAGAACGCTAAATAATTGTTTAATTTTAATACACTAAGGGATAAAACTTTGAAAATGACTACTGATGTTAAGAAGCAGCATACCGTACCCCGATTTTTATTGGATAAGTTTAGTTTTGAGACAGGTGGCAAGAGAAATAGGTTGTTTACTTTCGATAAATTAAATGAAAAACGCTTTGAACAAACTGTATTTAATGCAACCACAATGAATTCATTTTATAACTTTGTAGATCATCCTGATTCAATAAGTTTGGAGCCTGTTCTTGGTATATATGAAGATCAAGCAGCTCCGTTAATTAAAAAAATAGTTGAAGAGCAGAACATTCATTGGTTGTCTGAAAAAAATATGTACATAATCGCCGAATTTATAGCTGTACAGCAATCAAGGACAAACACACGTTTGCAGTTAATAGAGCGTATTGCTAGCACTCTTGATGCACGTCTCACACAAATGAATCCTTCGGGTGAGAAAGTAGAAACTGGATTTGGAGCGGAAGGGTCCAGCGATCGTAAAAATGTTTTTCTCGATGGAATAGTAAGCCAAGCAGAAGTAATATCAATTCTTTTAAAAAAATCCTGGATACTTTTTGAGACAACGAAAGAAAACCCATTTTTCATATCTGATAATCCAGTCACACTATACAACAGTATTAATATGGGGCTATATGGCAACTTAGGCATTACCCTTGAAGGCATAGAGATTTATATTCCACTATCATCTACTATTACATTAGGTTTAATTTGTCCTTCGATTTCTAAGTTGAAAGCCCAACAAGCAGCGGAGATATCAAGTCGACCTAAAATATTAGACGTTTTCAATCAATTAAATGCATCTCAAAAGAAGTTGGTTCTAGATAAGGCAAATCAAACTGAGACTGAGTTTTTACAAGCGGTGAAAAACCTAAATTCATGTATAGAAATGGCAAAAAGCTTTGAAGATGGTACCTCGTACCTTATACAAGATGAGAAGCTAAAACATTTAAATAGTTTGCAAGTCGCACAATCAGAAAGATATGTTTTTTCTGGAATAGATGATTTCGAAGTAGTGCAGAAAATGCTTGCTATGGACGAGCAGTACAAATATGGACCAAGTGTGAAAATAGGATGATTTTTCGAAGTCATTTATTAAGGTATACCTCAGCGTAACCAACTATTTCACTCTTCAAACCCATGAATAAACCACCTACATTAGGTCCTACTTAATGGTGCATAAATAGGACCTACTGACGGTAACGTTATCCAATACTGCGTAAAAAATCTTGTTAAGTTACTGACTTATGTAATAGGTATATCGATAAGTGACTTATTAGCCATCTCATTTGCCATGAGTAGCGCTTGGTATAAGCTAGTAGCACTCGCACCTCCTCGCCCTGCCAAATCAAGTGCTGTACCGTGATCAACAGAGGTACGAATATAAGGCAATCCTAAAGTCAAATTAACCGTATCACCAAAGCCGTGTGATTTGAGCACTGGCAACCCTTGGTCATGATACATAGCAATCACTGCATCGCATTTTGCTAGATGTCTTGGGGTAAATAACGTATCCGCTGGCATCGCCTCTGATATGTCTACGCCTGCATCGATGAATTCTTGCAATACTGGATTGATAATATCAATCTCCTCAACACCTAAATGGCCGCCCTCGCCCGCATGTGGATTGAGGCCGCATACTAAGATACGCGGATGCGTTAAGCCAAATTTTGCTTTCATCTCATCAATGACAATCTGCACCGTTTGGCGTACATTGTCAGATGTGATTGCAGCAGGGATATCTTTTAGTGGTAAATGTGTGGTGACCAGCGCGACTTTCATTGCTTCGTTTGCAAGCATCATGACCACTTTCTCGCAGCCACTTTGCTGCATAAAAAACTCAGTATGACCGCTAAACATGGTGCCATCCAATAACTTGATATCAGCATCTATCAACGCTGACTTTTGCAGTGGACCGGTGACAATAGCAGCCACAGTTTTGTTTGTTGCAAGCTTATGCGCCATATCCAGTTGTTTGGCCACCATTGCTGAATTGCTAATATTGATTTGCCCAGAGATAACTGGTGCTGCACAAGGTGTATGAAGCAAAATAAAAGCACTGTCACTATGGGTCGTATTCGGTGACATCTGCTCTAAGAAATCATCTGCGTCTATATTTGCGTCTACTGTCTGCCATGATGGACAGTTTTTTAATGCGCCTGCCATTACGAGATTCTCTGCACGCACTTTCATGGCAGTGCTATCCGCAGTTACCCAAATTGGACGGTCAAAATCTTGTAACTTACCCTCTGCTGCTAATAACAGCACGACATCCATACCAATGCCCGCAGGCTCACCTGTTGTGATTAATAATGGTAGCTTGTCTTGCATAATAACGACACCTTTACATTTATTTTAAATACATGATTTTATTATATTTTTTATGAAAAAATCAAACACTTACGACCATATTTGAGTAGCTATCTCTCAGCGCAAAAATATCAATTATTCCAGAAATAGTTGTTCATAGCGCCCAAAAAAATTGCATAATGTGTTAAACTTTCGCATCTGATTGTAGCATTTACTGGCAAGTATAAGACCCTGTTTTAGTACTTCTATCGTAGAAGCCTGCCACATTTGTTTTTCAACATCGCTATTACGACCAATACTGATACCAAGTAGCTATTTATTTATTCACTCCCTGTTTTATATTGACTTTTAACACATTAGGCGCTCATGGCAGATACCGAAAAAACCGACGACTTACTCAATCAAACACCGCCGCACAATATCGATATTGAAAAAGCGCTGCTGGCGTCATTGATGAGTATCGAAGAGGCTTACGATAAAATTGCTGATATTGTCACCAAAGATGACTTTTATGCTGGGCGACACCAATATATTTTTGATGCGATTGCTCATTTGGCAGCGGTCAATGAGCCTTATGACACGGTCATGGTGCATGACTGGTTGGAAGCGCAAAAGCTACTTAAAGGCGCAGGTGGTGACAGTTACTTGGCTGATATTTTAAGTCAAAGTCCTGCTACCTTATTTAACCTCACTGCTTATGCACAGCGCGTACGTGAGCTATCAACCTTACGCCAGTTGATTACCACGGGCAATGACATGTTAGCACTTGCTTATAACCCAAAAGACCAAAGCGTCAGTGATATTTTGGATAATGTTGAGGGAAAAATATTCAGTATCAATGAGCAACATAACAAACGTGCTGAGCAGCGTGGACCAGTCGGTATTACTTCTGTGTTAACCAACGTCATCGATAAGATTCAAGAGCTAAAATCAAATCCAGACGGCATGATTGGTTTACAAACACCCTTTGCTGAGCTGAATAATAAAACACAGGGTTTGCAAGCAGGAGATTTAATCATTGTCGCCGCGCGTCCTTCGATGGGTAAAACAACGTTTGCCATGAACTTGGCAGAAGGCATTTTATTTAACGAAGACCTGCCCGTCGTGGTATTTTCGATGGAAATGCCCGCTGAGTCTATCGTGATGCGTCTACTGTCCTCATGGGGTGCGATTAATCAGACGCACCTACGCTCTGGACAAATGAATGAAGATGAATGGGCAAAAATGATGAATGCCATTCAACACCTACAATCTAAGCACTTATATATCGATGATAGTACTGCTCTGCCTCCATCTGAGATGCGCTCACGCTGTCGCCGAATCGCCAAAAACCATGATGGTCGCCTAGGTGCTATCGTGGTCGATTATCTACAGCTGATGAAGGTGCCGAGCCTAGATGGTAACCGCGTTGGAGAAATTTCCGAAATTTCTCGTAGCTTAAAAGCCTTAGCACGTGAGCTTGAGTGCCCAGTCATTGCGCTATCACAGCTTAACCGTAGTCTAGAGAACCGTCCTAATAAGCGCCCAATTATGTCGGATTTGCGTGAATCTGGTGCAATTGAGCAGGATGCCGATTTGATTATGTTCATCTATCGCGATGAGGTTTATAATGAAAATTCAGATCACAAAGGCGTGGCTGAAATCATCATTGGTAAACAGCGTAACGGCCCTATTGGTACCATACGCTTAGGCTTTGAAGGGCAATTTACCCGCTTTATCAACCTGACGCCAGAATACTATCAAAACGTCAGCTTTGAGAATGACGAATAATAACCGCTTCACCGACTATAGTCAGTTCGATATAATTTCGATACAAGGAAACCGAGTGTGAGTTATACATTAGTATGCTTAGCGAGGATGACGATGTAGCTGGTTTATATAGACTTGACTATATGCTTGCTCAACCTTGAACATTTGATAATAAACAGCTCTTAATAACCATAGCCAGTGCCACATCAGCCCTTTTGATGCAGCATTGGCTTTATCACTTCATAACTTTGCTAATAAAGAAGCCCATTATGCGTGCTATCACTATCAAACCAGCAGCCATTACTCATAACCTCAACCAAGTTAAAAAACTGGCACCGCATTCTAAAGTACTGGCCATGGTCAAATCCAATGCTTATGGTCATGGCGTCGCCGCCGTTCTCCCAGCGCTAGAGCAAGCCGATGGTATCGGTGTCGCCACTTTAGCTGAAGCTCTCGAAGCAAGACAGTTAGGCTGGAATAAAACCATTGGTTTAATCGAAGGTGCCTTTACTGCCGATGAATGGCAGCAAGCCATTGACCATGATATTAGCTGCGTCATTCATCATGCACCGCAACTGCAGTGGGCATTAGAAAACATTCCACCAGCTAGTAGCGCGACTAGAGTGGTTTGGATTAAATACAATACAGGTATGAACCGCCTAGGATTTGATGCTGAGGGTGTTATTGCTGCTGCTAAACAGCTTCATGAAGCTGGATACCGGCTTATCCTTACTACGCATTTTGCTAATGCCGATGATAGCGCTCATCCATTAAATGCGATGCAGATACAGCGTTTTACAGAAGTATTAATGACTCTAAAAGAGAGCGTTAGCAACGACATTAAAGGCTCATTGTGCAATTCAGCAGGTATCGTCAACTTTCCACAATACCATTATGACTGGGTACGTCCCGGTATCATCTTATACGGTAGTGCACCGGTCGTTGACAAAAGCCCCACTGAATTAGATTTACAGCCAGCGATGGAGTTTAGCGCGCAAATTATCGCGTTACAAACCGTTCATGCAGATAATGCCATTGGCTATGGTAGTCGCTGGGTAGCACAGCAAGATACGAGAACAGCGCTAGTCAGTATTGGCTACGGAGATGGCTACCCACGTGTCGTCACTGAGGATGCTTATGTATCTGTCATTGAGGCAAGCAGCAATCAGAGTTATCAATGCGCAGTACTTGGACGTGTCGCAATGGACATGATTGTGATTGATATCAGTAACGCGCCAGAAGACATTGCTTTAGATAGCAAAGTGATACTATGGGGCGATGCACCGCACGTTGATGAAGTCGCTGCGCATGCGGGTACGATTAGCTATGAGCTACTATGCCGCCTGAGCATACGTCCGAAGCGTATACAAGCATAATAATTATTTATTATTGTAATATGTAAATGCGACATATAACGGCGAACTTGCCACCTGCTGGAGTGACTAAACAATCAAACTAAATTGGGCGTTTACATTAGAAGTAATTGCGCTATACTAAAAGTTTGTTGTCACCCCAGTATACGCGCTGACGCGATGCTATTGAAGACTGATAACGTTTCACTGACTGCGATTGACTGCTAGGATTACTATGAGTTTGCGCCATTTTTTGACCCTCTCTGATTTAACCAAACAAGAACTAGAAACCCTTATCAAACGCGCAAGCGAATTACGTAAGATGCAACATGCTGGCGAGATATATCAGCCGTTTGTTGGTCGTACACTTGGTATGATTTTTGAAAAATCTTCAACTCGTACACGTATTTCTTTTGAAACAGGTATGGGCCAATTTGGTGGTAGTGCTATCTTCTTGTCGCCAAATGACACGCAGCTTGGGCGTGGTGAGCCGCTAGAAGATTCTGCCCGTGTGATCTCTAGCATGGTTGATATCATCATGATTCGTACCTTTGGTCACGAAAATGTTGAAACCTTTGCTGAATACTCTAGCGTTCCTATTATCAATGCCCTAACTGATGAGTTTCATCCTTGCCAGTTGCTGGCTGATATGCAGACTTATTATGAGCATCGCGGCAGTATCGAGAATAAAATCGTCACGTGGGTTGGTGATGGCAACAATATGTGTTCGTCATTTATGCAAGCGGCCAATCAGTTTGGTTTTGAGCTTCGTGTGGCAGCGCCTTATGGTTTTGAGCCAGACCCTAAGCTGATGGAACGCTTCTCTCATTGCGTCAGCCTCGTCGAAAACGTACAAGATGCGGCAAAAGACTCAAACCTAATCGTCACCGATGTATGGGCAAGCATGGGGCAAGAGTCTGAACAAAATACCCGCGCTCGTCGTTTTGCGCCATATCAAGTCACACCTTCGCTATTAGATAAAGCCGATCCTGAAGTCGTATTTATGCATTGTTTGCCAGCCCATCGTGGTGAAGAAATCTCTCATGACATGCTGGATGATCCACGTTCAGTGGTATGGGATGAGGCAGAGAACCGCTTACATGCCCAAAAAGCATTGATGGAGTTTTTGTTAAAAGATAAGATTAAGTTGTCTTAATTATTGATACAGCATCATTCTTAGAACAGTACATAAAAAGGCAGGTTATTCAATAACCTGCCTTTTTTATGGCGCAAAAACATCAAAAGCCAACAACATCAAAGAGCCGTTATGAGTAAAACCAGACTAAAAATGCTACATAAAAGCCTAGCGATATGTTTTATCTTGTTTTTCACCACAATCTTACTTAGTGCGCTTGGTTTCAAGAACTTAAGTAAATTGGTACTTTACGCTATTTTCCCCGTATTTTTTTGGGGGTATTTTCACGGTGCTATCTTTGTATTTAAAAGCAATAAAAAATTCTTTAGTCGGATTAAACACAAACAGACTATTTTTACCGATTCCTTGACCGATGATGAAGATGACCCACCTTATCAAACAACCACCTTAAATAAGGATAAAGGCGATAAACTATGACATCAATTAACGAGTAATAGTCTCAACCCCATTACTACTAGCCTTTAATAAAACATCAGCTTGGTTAGCGGCAAAAATGCCATTACACACCACACCCACGATATTATTCAGCTCTTTTTCAAGCTCTATTGGATTACTCACATCCAAGTCATAGGTGTCTAAAATAACGTTACCATAATCGGTGACAAAGCTTTCACGGTATACTGGTTCACCACCTAATTGAGCCAATTGCCGTGCAACATAAGAACGCGCTTGTGGTAAGACTTCAATAGGTACTGGAAACGCGCGACCCAAGACCTCGACGCTTTTGCTCTCATCAACCATGCATATAAATTTGTTAGAAGCTGCTGCCACGATTTTTTCACGAGTAAGCGCGCCGCCACCGCCTTTTATCAGTTGCAAATTCTCATTCACTTCATCAGCACCATCGATATAAATATCAAGCGTGCCAGCAAAGTTTAAATCCACTATTTCAATACCAAGGGCACGAAGTTTGTCTTCAGTAACCTGTGAGCTTGCCACCGCACCAGCAAGCTTTACTGTCGGTAATAACTCAATTAAGCAATTGACTGTGCTACCTGTGCCTACACCAAGTATCATGCCATCTTCAACATAATCTAAAGCAGCTTTGGCTGCGGCTTGCTTTTGTGCTTGCTGATCACTCATCATAAATCCTTGGGAAATAAACGGACAGTCAGTCCTATATAAATCGGATACGGCGTCAGGCTCGCTTAGCCTACCACTTGTAGTACTTTCACTCGCCTACCTTGTATCCAAATTATCTTGAACCGACTATCATCATTATAAAAGAGGTAAAATGCGCCGCCATTATACCCGATGAGTTTGATCGATGTCAGCGTAATACAGCGTAATGACCACGCTAATCGCAAGAGATCGATTCAATCTTTAAAAGGTAGACAGATAAGGCAACCATAATACTAATGCCAGTAGTGTGACCAATAACACAGGTGGTGTAATAATCAGCCCAACTTTCATGTATTGTCCCCAACTGATTTTATAGTCTTTTTCTGCCAATACATGAAGCCACAATAAAGTGGCAAGACTGCCTATCGGTGTGAATTTCGGTCCCAAGTCATTACCAATCACGTTCGCATAGATCATCAGTTCACGAGTCGCATCAGGCACTTGCGCACTATCGATAGCCAGTGCACCAACCAAGGTAGACGGCATATTATTCATAATAGAGGCTACAATAGCAGAGAGGAATCCAGTTCCTACCGTTGCGATAACCGCACCTTGCTGCCCCAACCAATTTAAGACTTGGGCACCATAGGCCGTTAACCCTGCATTGCCCAAACCATAAACCACCAAATACATGCCGATTGAAAACAATACAATTTGCCAAGGGGCTTTTTTCAAAACATCGGACACAGAAACCACCGCATCACGACCACCTTGCCACCAGCGACCTGCAATTGCCATTAATATTAACGCAGCGATTCCTGTCACCAAGGAAATTGCAATTCCTAATGATTCGGTCGTAAAGTAAGCAACGAGTAGCAAGGTTAATAGAGGAAAGGCCGCTTTGAAGACAAGCGGATCTTCAATCGCAGATGCTGGTGCACTCAACTCAGCCACAGAATAATTTTTTGGAATATGCCGCGCATAGGCAATCCATAACACAGCGAGTGTCGCAATAACGGAAACAATATTGACCGGCACCATGACTGCTGCATAACGACCAAAGCCAATGTCAAAATAATTGGCACTGACAATATTGACTAGATTAGACGTCACTAATGGCAGGCTCGCAGTATCAGCAATAAAGCCAGTCGCGATAATAAAAGCCAAAGCGGATGGTGGTGAAAACTTAAGGCGTAGTAGAATGGCGATGACAATCGGGGTCAAGAGCAATGCAGCCCCGTCGTTAGCAAAGAAAGCTGAGATGAACGCACCTAATATGACAATCATAGGAAATAATAAGCGCCCTTGCCCATTACCAAGTCGGGCCACATGTAGCGCTGCCCAACCGAAAAACCCCGCTTTATCTAAGATAAGTGAAATAATAATAAGCGCCACAAAAGTAAAGGTCGCATCCCAAACGATGTCCCACACAATACCCACATCGGACAACTGCACGACACCAAAAGCCAAAGCAACTAATGCGCCGCCCATCGCGCTCCATCCAATACCCAACCCTTTAGGCTGCCATATCACCAGAACCAGAGTGACTATAAAAATAGTTAATGCAAACATGGAGCAACCTTATGTGTTCTGAATGTGATCCGACCGTCTTTAGCCCATTTAACATAAGACATTAAAGAGACTTTTGATTGACACGTTTTGATAACGCTTCAGCGCTTTCTACCCGTTCAGAGTAACGGTCGGTTAGATAGGCAGAGCGTCCACGGGTGAGCCAAGTGAATTTGACTAACTCCTCACAGACATCAACGAGACGCAAATACAAAGGGGATTTATCCATACGATCGTCGTCATTAAACTCTAAAAAAGCTTTAGGAATAGACGATTGGTTAGGAATCGTAATCATCCGCATCCAACGACCAAGAATACGCAACTGATTGACTGTGTTGAAACTCTGACTGCCGCCACTGACTTGCATCACCGCCAATGTCTTACCTTGGGTCGGACGTACACTACCGGATGATAGTGGAATCCAATCAATTTGTGCTTTCATAATACTGGTCATGCTGCCATGACGCTCTGGACTCACCCACAGCATTCCTTCTGACCACTGGGCTAGCTCTCTCAGCTCTTTTACTTTAGGATGATCGGCATCAGTGGCGTCAGGCAATGGCAAGCCTGTCGGATCAAAAGTACGCACTTCGCAGCCATACCAGCGCAATAAGCGACTCGCTTCCTCGCTTGCTAATCTAGAAAATGAGCGCTGACGTAAAGAACCATATAACACCAGTATTTTAGGTGGATGACGTGGATCCTGTGCGCTAATCAAAGACTCAATATCAATGGGCTGTATACTATTTGCATCAATATTCGGCAAGTCACCCAAATCGACTACATCTAAATCTGCTGTGTTATTTGCCATGGTGAATCACTTCCCCATCTTCTTTAGTGAAGCTACTGACGGGAGTCTCTAATAACTCAAACACGCGCTCTGATGGGCGACATAAAGCAGCACCTTTATTGGTCAGCACGATAGGACGATTGATTAAAATCGGGTGCGCCATCATGGCATCAATAATTTGATCATCAGATACGTCAGGATTGTCTAGTCCAAGCTCATCATTAATAGGCTCTTTACTACGTAATAGTTCTCTTGGCGAAATATTCATTTTTTCCAATAGTTCAACTAAGTAGTCACGAGTCGGCGGATTTTCTAGATATTCCACGATATCCGGCTGCTCACCTGATGCTTTCATGATGGCCAATGTGTTACGAGAAGTCCCGCATTTTGGATTGTGAAAAATTAATGGTGTCATAGCAATCTCACTTATTGTCTGAATATGTTTTTTGAGTGTGTTTCTTAGGGTCTTAATTATTAGCTTACTCAGGGTTTGAGTCATTACTATTAACAACTCTACAGCCTCTTAGACTGTCTACTAGTGAGGCACACAGTTCTGGATGACCTGCACAACAATCTTGCAATAGAAACTGAATAACCATCTCCATATGTGATAGTGAAGCACGATAGATTATCTGCCGACTTTGTCGTTGAGAAACCACCCATCCCGCTCGCGCCAGCACTGATAGATGGGCTGACATGGTGTTATGTGGCACAGATAATTGGCGGGCGATTTCACCCGCAGGTAGACCAACAGGCTCTTGGCTGACGAGCAACCTAAAAGCCTTTAGACGAGTATCTTGAGAGAGCGCAGCAAAGCTTGCAATAGCATTAGTTGTTTCCATATGTCCAATAATACAGACATATTAAAATAATTCAATATTTTTTGCACAAAATATTCATCCAAACCTAGCCGTATATTTTTTTAATATTATTCAGAGTATTAAATCACTTTAAAAACTACAATAGGGTCTTGCAAGATAACCAAAATCAGCATAGGATAATCTATTTCATTTTTATATTCATCCATCTACACTTTGTATTAGGAAAAATTATGTTGTCAAATTGGGTACGAGCCATCTTGCAAGCCACCGTCTATGACGTTGCGATTCAAACACCTCTTGAAGTGGCACCCAAGCTGACCCAACGTTTTGCCAATGATATTCGTTTTAAACGCGAAGACTTACAACCAGTCAAATCTTTCAAATTGCGCGGTGCTTATAACCGTATTAGCCAATTGAGCGATGAACAAAAAGCGCGCGGTGTTATTTGTGCATCAGCAGGCAACCACGCACAAGGCGTTGCTTACTCTGCTCGTAAGCTTGCACTTAATAATATTATCGTGATGCCAACTACCACACCTGACATTAAAGTCAGTGCTGTTAAAGCATTAGGTGGTAATGTCGATTTGCATGGAGACAGCTTTGATCAGGCCAATCGCTATGCCATCCATCGTGCCGAAACGGAAGGGCTGACCTTCATTCCACCTTATGACGATGAGTTGGTCATAGCCGGTCAAGGCACCATTGGAATGGAGCTGACGCAACAGTGGCGTAATATGGACTATGTTTTCGTCGCCGTTGGTGGTGGTGGTCTTATCTCAGGTGTTGCCGCTTTTTTGGGTGAGGTGGCCCCACATGTCAAAGTCATCGCTGTAGAAGCCGAACAATCTGCCTGCCTAAAAGCTGCTCTTGAATCAGGCGAACGCACCAAACTTGAACAAGTGGGGTTGTTTGTCGATGGCGTAGCCGTTGCCCAAATTGGCGAGTTGCCTTTTGATGTGGTACGTACACAAAAAAGCGACAACTCAGGCCCCATTGTTGAGCCTGATGTCATCACCTGTACCAATGATGAAGTTTGTGCTGCAGTCAAAGATGTTTTTGAAGAAAACCGCAGTATTGTAGAGCCTGCAGGCGCATTGGCTGTAGCTGGTATGAAAAAATACATTGAGACAAACAATATAAAAGATAAAAACTGTGTCGGCATTGTCTGCGGTGCAAATATGAACTTTGATCGCTTGCGCTATATCGCTGAACGTACCGAAATTGGCGAGAAAAAAGAAGCTATTTTTGCAGTAACTATACCTGAACAAACCGGTGCATTCTTAAACTTCTGTCGTCGCCTACATGGACGTAATATCACTGAATTTAATTATCGTGCCGATAGTAAAAAATCACCAGACTCTATGGAGCCGGCAGCAATATTTGTCGGTATTGCCTTAAAAGAAGGCGATAAAGAACGTCAAACAATTAGCAACCAGTTGGCTGCTGATGGTTATAACGCCTATGATTTAACCGATGACGATGTTGCTAAATCACATATTCGTCACTTGATTGGTGGTCATGCCCATGTCGAAAACGAGCAGCTACTGAGCATTGTCTTTCCAGAACGTCCAGGTGCATTGCTCACTTTTTTAGAAAAATTGGGCGATGATTTCAATATTACCTTGTTCCATTATCGCAATCATGGTGCTGCTGAAGGTCGCGTATTAGTGGGATTACAAGCCTCAGAGAGTAACTCTCGCCAACTACAAGATGCACTGCTCGATATCGGTTATAACTGTACCATGCTCAATGACAATATCGGCTATCAGCTGTTTTTGAAATAATTGGCGTAAATCTAAGTACTCATTTATCAAGGCGGTATTTCAATCATGGAAAACCGCCTTTAATAAATGGTTATTATTCATTTTTAATTATCATTAATAGGTAT
>NZ_JBQSXG010000074.1:0-15402 GCF_052378005.1 Psychrobacter sp. AOP31-B2-9 | reverse complement strand
CCAGCAACGGAAGGTACACTGATGGATGAACAGCCTGAGGCGATACAAGATCCTAATGTATCAACGGCTAGAGGACCTGCACACGGTGAGTAATGAATCAGCACCACAAACCTCATCACTATTATCAGGACTATCTTTGGTACCAGCGCCAAGGCGTTGGTATGAGGGACTGTCGCAGTATCAAAATCAGGGTGTCGCGCATGTCTTGGCCACGGTCATTGCTGTCAATGGCTCAGCACCTCGAGAGTTGCAGTCTAAAATGATTGTTACGCTTGATGACTGCTGTGACACATTGGGTGGTGGCAGTCTTGAGCATGATGTGACGATAACGGCTAGGAAGCTACTGAAAGGTGAGCTAGATACAGATGCATCCAATGATACTAAACCCTCAAAAAAAGGCAGGTCTGAAAAAGCCAAAGCTGTCCGCCGCGATGTGGTATACACCAAGCATTATCCATTAGGTGCCAAGTTGGCGCAGTGCTGTGGTGGTAGTGTCACTGTGATGTTTGAGTGTTTTAACGTGACGCCGCCGATGTCGTTATTGGTATTCGGTGCTGGACACGTAGCCGCCTCGTTAATGAGTTTACTTGCTGAGTTACCTTGTCAAGTAGACTGGGTGGATAGCCGAGCTGAAATGTTTGAACGATACGTAAAGAGGGGTATAGATACGCTGGACCAACCCGTCACTTATCAACTTCCTGCACATATCCGTCCACATATTGAAGAAGATCCTGTGGATTTCATTCGACCATTCATTGATAAAAGTCGCCAATATGCATCAGTAAATTCAGTAAACAAAGGTACTCAGTATTTTATTTTGGTCATGACGCATGATCATAGTCTTGATTTTGAGTTGGTGCGTGCTGCATTGGATCTCTCTTTAGAGATGGATGCAGATTCTCATGAGGCCAATACTGACGATGATGATAGTGCATTACAGTTTATGCCTTATCTTGGCTGTATTAGCTCAAAAACCAAAGAAAATCGTTTTAGAACTCGCTTGCTTCAGCGTGGTTATAGTGAGCAAGTAATTAATAAATTGACCATGCCAATTGGGCTTGAGATTGGTGGCAAAGAACCAATGGCCGTCGCTATCTCCATCGTTGCCCAAGTTCTGCAGCTTTATCATCAGTCGTAAATATCACTTTATATAACTGATACACCTTAATTTGAGATTTTTTATGACCATACATATTTATCAAGCACAGTTACTGCACTACCTTACCGAAGATGACTTAGCTGCCAGATCTAAAAAAACAAACACTGCGGCAGAGGGTTTGAAAAACCCCAGTCCTTTAAATATTACAGCAGTAGAGAAAAACGTTACATTACAGCCTGTGATTGCTGGTGTAAATATTTATCCTGAGTACATTGCTGATGGTGCATTGGTGGTCGATGATACGACAGGTCTAGTCGTGGATTATGGAAATTGTGCATCAATGATGTTGCAGTATGCCAACCAGAGTGAGCAAGAAAATAAAGCGCCAGTACAAATTCATGACTGTAAGCACAATCTTATTATGCCGGGCTTTATCGATACGCATGTACATTATCCACAGATAGATATGGTGGCTGCTTTTGGAGAGCAGTTACTGGATTGGCTCAATAATTATACCTTTGTCACTGAGGCCAGTTTTGGTGATCCAAAGGTTGCCCATGATACTGCACAGTTCTTTTTGAACCAATTGCTTGCCAACGGTACGACGAGTGCATTGGTGTTTTCGACCAGTCATCCGCAATCGGTAGAATCGTTCTTTACGGAAAGTGCCCGGCTGAATACGCGTATGATTACGGGCAATGTACTGATGGATCAAAACGCACCTGAGAATCTTTGTGTGTCTACTGAACAAGGTATACGAGATACGCAGAATATCATTGATCAATGGCATGAGCATGGGCGTCAGCATGTGGCCATTACGCCAAGGTTCGCAATTACCTCAACACCAAAACAATTGCAAATGACAGGTGAGCTATACCGCAGTTACGATAGTGTTTATCTGCAAACACATTTGGCAGAAAACCTTGATGAAATCGCTTTTGTCCGTGAGCTGTATCCCAATCACAAAGGTTATCTGGACGTTTACCACGACATGGGCTTACTCGGTAGACGAACCACATTGGTACATGGTATCTACCTTGAGACTTCAGAATATGAGGTGTTACGCGATACAGGCACTCAAATAGCGCATTGTCCAACTTCCAATTTATTTTTGGGCAGTGGTCTGTTCGATTTGTCCAAAACCTTGAGTTATACGGGCGTGAGTATCGCCACTGATGTAGGGGCAGGGACCAGCTTATCGATGCTGGCGACTTTATCAGAAGCTTATAAAGTTCAGCAACTACAGAAAAACCCATTATCAGCCCATCAAGGGTTGTACCAAATTACATTAGGCAATGCTCAGTCATTATTACTAGATGATAAAATCGGTAATTTTATGCCGAACAAAGAAGCTGATTTTGTTGTGATAAATATGGGTGGTACGGAGTTGCTTGAGCGGCGCATGACGCATACCAAGTCACTTGAAGAGCAATTGTTTGTATTGATGATGATGGGAGATGACAGGGTAATTGAGCAGACCGTTATCGCCGGCGTGAATCGTTATAAAAAATCGGTAACTGTATAGATCGTTTAAATGCGACTCAAAGTCTATTTATAGCTTTAATAAACAGACTTTGAGCGTGTTTTTTAACGATACTTCATTTGTTAGGGTTGTATCGTTATTCAGGATAATCGATCCAAACCCAGCCGTTTTCTAGCCATTCGCTTAAATCATCTATGTCAACACCCGCGACATCTTGACTGGTTAAATGCTCGCCACTGGCCAAGCGTATCAATACCGCCGTTGCGGTATCATCTAGGCCATCAATACGTTGACCGTTTGCATATAGTAGGATGCCATCATCAGTTTGGCTGTAGATTAAGCGATTATTATAGTCGGCTTGCAGTGTTGCGCCTTCAGCCAAGGCTTGCATCAATTCGTCCGTATTCAACGTTTCTTCTGGTACGAGCACATCATATTGACGCTTGCTCACCACTTCAGACACTGCTTGACGAATGATGTTGTCACCACGTTCAGATTGCAGCATTTGCAATAATTGGTTTTTAATGGCTTCGATACTGTCAGCTTGTAGCTCACCTGATGCTTGTAGCGCTTGTGGCAATAACATTGGTATGAATAAATCGCTGTCGTTGGTTGCGATATCAGCCATGCTATCGATGACTTGCATCAAATTGGGACGACGGCAACCAAACGAAAAGGTCAGGCAATCATCTTGTGCCATGCCAAAATGTGATAATTTAGGTGGTACATAAAGCACATCACCTGCTTCTAAGACTTCATCAAATATAATGTCACCCATATCATCAAAGAGTCTGATGGGCTCATCAGCGACAAACTCAGTGTCTTTATCACAAAATTTCCCCAACTGCCAACGACGATGACCATAACCTTGCGCCAAAAACACATCATAATCGTCATAATGTTTGCCTACTGATCCGCCTTCGGGCGCATACGACACCATAATGTCGTCACGCTGCCACTGCGGAACAAACTCAAAAGCTTGCCACAATTGACCCAGCTCAGGCGACCATTGTTCCAAATTCTGTACTAAAACTGTCCATTGTTCAGGTAAATTATCAAAATCTGTTTCAGTCAATGGGCTTTTTTTTAGCTGCCACTGTGGTTGACCAGCAGTCTTGGTTGCAGACTGGGTCAGTAGGCGTGCTGAAGCATCTTCTTCTAGCGCTAAGCCTAGCATATCATCAGGATCAAACATGCCGACCAGCTGTGGCAAGCCTTGCTTGATCAGCAGTGGTTTTTTTTGCCAATATTCTGCTAGGAATTGTTCAGCAGTGATAGAGGCTGGCAAGCATAGAGGTATAGAATTCATGAGTAAATCCGTGTCTTTATATAGATATAAGATTAATGGTGATGATTGCTTTATAGGAATGTTTTAATAGTTTATGATTATCACCTATCTGATGGCTAATAATAATTACTATCAGAGCATACAATCAATGGTAGGAAATTTATGAAAAAATTACATTTTATCGTCATTATTGCCAGTGTGTTCTTAATACAAGGCTGTGTACATAAGCTTGTGACTGTACCTGCTAAAATCGCTTACAAAACCACGAAAGGTGTGGTGAAAGGTACGGTTGCAGTGGGTAAAGCCATCATACCGGGTGATAGCGATGATGAAGATAACTAATTCGTTGTTCGTTTATGGTTTGTATTAACGATTTGCTTGTGATTCTAATTCTATTGTCTCGTTACGAGTTTGGTATAAAAGAGTACTTGCAGCAATAAGTCCACCGAGTAATGCTAATGCCATGTCTTTGTGGGCATCCCAAACATCACCTTGCTGACCATTATAAGCTTCTGCTGCTTCTGGCGATAAGGTGGTGGCGATTCCCCATTCTAATAGCTCATAGAGCAAACTGGATGACATGTTAACCATGAGCGCAATGGCTATCAAAAGTTTGATGGATGATATCTTAAAGATAAATTTTGAGCTCTCAACCATCGCACTGAACAGCAAAAGCCCATAGCTAAAATGTACTAGCCTGTCATACATATTCCGCTGCCAACCAAATAAATCGTTTAAGCTGACGCCAAATATGAGCTGTGTCCAATCATCATAGGGCACATATGAGTATAGATAACGCGCACCGATAATATGAATGAATAGAAATATCGAAGCGAGGGTATAGGCGCGCGAGCTAATATGCCAATAGCGATAGGCTAGCAGCATCAACCCTAAAAAAATCAAGGTACCCAACTGATGTAGTAGGTAGCTTGACCATTCTAGAGGCTCAATACTTGCCAGCACCATTACGATGAATACCGCAACAGTACTGACAACCACAGATTTAAAATTTCGCTGCATTTTGCTCACTTACTTTTTGCTTGCTATTAGGGCGTGTTCTCATTTTAAAAATAGTGATAAAAATGAGAACACGCCCTAGTAATTAGTCGAATGGCTAATGGTGGTTAAAGCTTGGCAATCCAATCTTTAATGGTAAGGGCTTGCTCAGTGGCATTACCAATATAAGTCGCTGGTGTCATGTCACGTAGGCGTGCTTTGTCAGCGTCGCTCACGGTAGACAGTTCATCACTTTCAACAAACGTTAGCATAGCTTCGCGAGTCATGGCGTTACCACGGGTCAATGCTTTAAGCTTCTCATATGGGTTTTCCACACGGTAGCGACGCATCACGGTTTGAATCGGCTCAGCCAATACTTCTTGTGCATTGTTCAAGTCGTCATTCAAACGCTGTGCATTTAGTTCAAGTTTACCAACGCCTTTCAAGCAAGCATCAAAAGCGATCATGCTTTGTGCCAGACCAACACCGATATTACGCAGTACGGTTGAGTCTGATAAATCACGCTGCATACGTGAAATTGGTAGCTTTTCACCCAGATGTGCCAACATGGCATTGGCAACGCCCAAGTTACCTTCAGAGTTTTCAAAATCAATCGGGTTGACTTTATGCGGCATGGTAGAAGAACCCACTTCGCCATCTTTTAGACGCTGTTTGAAATAGCCTAAGCTGATATATTGCCAAATATCACGGTTAAAATCGATCAAGATAGTATTAAAGCGTTTGACCGCATCAAATAGCTCAGCGATATAATCGTGTGGCTCAATCTGAGTGGTGTAAGGATTAAAGGTTAGCTCCAAACGCTGATTGATAAATGCTTCAGCATGTGATTGCCAATCTACATCAGGATAGGCTGAAAAATGAGCGTTATAGTTACCAACCGCACCATTGATTTTACCCAATAGCTCAACTTGACCAATTTGTTTGATTTGGCGGGCTAGGCGATAGGCCACGTTTGCCATTTCTTTGCCAAGGGTCGTTGGGCTGGCTGTCTGACCATGTGTGCGCGACAACATAGGCTGCTCGGCATGATTGATGGCCAAATCAACGATGCTATCGGTTACTTGCTGCATTTTAGCAACCACAATCTCGCGGCTGTCTTTTAGCATCAACGCATATGATAAGTTGTTTATGTCTTCACTGGTACAAGCAAAGTGGATGAATTCTAGTGAATCAATGAGTGCGTCCTGACCACGAAATTTGTTTTTGATAAAGTATTCAACTGCTTTTACATCGTGATTGGTCGTGGCTTCGATGTCTTTGATGGCTTGCGCATCTGCTTCACTAAAATCATCAACAATAGCATTTAAAAAAGCATTCGTTGCCTCATCAAATGCTGCCAATTCGCCGATAGCGCTATTATCAGCCAATGACTGCAACCAGCGAATCTCAACGGTGACGCGAGCTTTGATCAGACCGAATTCAGATAAATAAGGACGTAAACTGTCGGCTTTAGACGCGTAACGACCGTCGATTGGAGAAAGGGCTGTCAAGGCAGAAAAAGAGGTGGTCATAATGATCCTTTAAATGGTTGTTGAGAATTAAAAATGAAAGAAAAAAGATAATAAATTAAACGATGTAGCCCATTTAGATGACTATCGAGTGAGTTAAAACCCACATGGCGCATCGATAGATTCAATCACACCGCCACCCAAACAGACATCATCGATATAAAAAACGGCTGACTGACCGGGAGTGACGGCACGTTGTGGTTTATCAAATATAACGCGGACGTCGCTTCCGTCATCACTTGTCGCAAAAACGCGACACGCTTGGTCTAGCTGGCGATAGCGTGCTTTGGCCATACAGCGTAAACCTTTTAGACTAAAAATATCGCTAGGTGGCAAACCATCTACCCAATCCATTTTATAAGCCGTCAGCTCATTACTGAGCATCATTGGATGTTCGTGTCCTTGACCGACGATCAACTGATTTTTATCCAAATTTTTTGCCAGTACAAACCAAGGCTCCTCAGGACGATCTTTGACACCGCCGATACCGATACCGCCACGCTGACCTAAGGTGTAATACATCAGACCATCATGAGTACCGATAGTATGCCCATCGTCGGTCACAATATCGCCTTTTTGGGCAGGCAAGTACTGTTGTAAAAAGTCTTTGAAACGGCGTTCACCGATAAAGCAAATACCTGTAGAGTCTTTTTTATTGGCAGTAATTAGGCCATGTTCTTCAGCAATTTGACGAACAACAGGCTTTTCAATTTCACCCACTGGAAATAGCGTCTTGGCAAGCTTATCACCACCTACCGCATGTAAGAAATAGCTTTGATCTTTATTATTATCCAGACCACGTAATAGCTGAGCGACTTCATCGCCATCAGCATTGGTGTAATTCACACTGCGGCGCGTATAATGACCAGTCGCAATATAATCAGCACCCAGAGTCAATGCATAGTCCAAAAATGCTTTGAATTTGATTTCTTTGTTGCATAAAATATCAGGATTGGGTGTGCGACCGGCTTTATATTCGGCTAAAAAGTGTTCAAAAACGCGATCCCAATACTCCATCGCAAAGTTGGCAGTATGTAGTTTGATGCCAATTTTATCGCACACTGATTGTGCGTCAGCTAAGTCATCCATCGCTGTACAGTATTCTGTACCATCATCTTCTTCCCAGTTCTTCATAAACAGGCCTTCTACCTTAAACCCTGCTTGCTGAAGTAGGACGGCAGACACAGAAGAATCGACACCACCTGACATACCAACAATCACATGCTTGCTGCTAGGATTATCGATATCGGCAAGCGTCAAAGTACGCTGGGCGCTGAAAGAATCAGAAACGGGTATGCTTGATGTATTTTGGGTGGCTGACATAAGACGGCTCAACTATTTATACCTTAATGTAAAATTTGATATGACCCTACAAACTGATACTGCTTACTAAAACTAATAGATTTAGTAAGTTGACCAAATTGACACTGTCACCTCATCTTTTGGATTCGGTATTATGATAAAATAAGCGTCATATTATACCAGTTAATTGAAACTGGTGGCGACCTATGGCGGCTTACTGCCTTCAAAAAACCTTTAAAAATTCAGATATAGCTCATCCTCTATAAACTGGATACTGTGTCAGCCTCACTCAGCCTACTATTTGTAGTGCTTTGACTTGGCTTCCCTGTATCCGGATTATATCGAGCTAACCATAGTAGTTTTGAAGTATTTTAATCATGCTCAATTAATTTGGAATAATAATGATAAAAATTGGTCAAGGTATCGATGTCCATGCTTTCCATAATAATGGTCAGCAGCAGCAATATGTCATATTAGCAGGTGTGCCTATTGCGCATAGTCATAGTCTATTGGCACATTCTGATGGCGATGTGGTGTTGCATGCGCTCGCTGATGCATTGCTTGGTGCACTTGCGCTGGGTGATATCGGTCAGCACTTCCCTGATACCGATGCAGCACATGCTGGCTTGGACTCACGAGTATTATTACGTTATGTCTATGGTAAGGTACAAGAAGCTGGTTATACGCTAGGTAATGCTGATATTACGGTGATGTGCGAACGTCCAAAACTTGCGCCACACAGTCAAGACATGCGTGAAAATATCGCCAGCGATTTACAAACAGCGGTGAATAATATCAGTGTTAAAGCGACGACCACTGAAAAATTGGGCTTTACAGGTCGTCAAGAGGGCATCATGGCGAGTGCCGTGGTATTATTAGTTCCTCATATAGCTGAGGTTTAACCATTATTGGTTTAACCAATATATAATCATACTTGTAATATGGTGACGACTACCCCATGTATCAGCCATCTCTTTACTCAATTATATTTTTAATATAAATAACTGTTTTCAATGAACCGCTTTATCAATAGGAGCTTTTATGACTGAGCAAACCCCAAATACTGCTGCAAACGATGTTGAACAGCTGATCCGTGATCAAATTAAAGACAATAAAGTTATTATTTACATGAAAGGCACGCCACAATTTCCACAGTGTGGTTTTTCAGCACGTTCTATTGAAGTATTGACTCAAATTGGTCGCCCGTTTGCGTTTGTTAATATTTTAGAGAACCCAGAAATCCGTGCGACTTTGCCTAAAGTTGCCAATTGGCCAACCTTTCCACAGCTGTGGATTGATGGTGAGCTAATGGGTGGTTCTGATATTATTTTACAAATGTATCAATCAGGTGAGCTAAAGCCGTTGATTGAAGCAAACAGTCCTGCCGCTTAGTTGCTATATAGCTTATTTAAGATTTTTTGTTAAGCTTATAAGTGTTATGTATAAAAGCCCGAGCCAGTCCTTCAGTGGTCGCTCGGGCTTTTATTGTTTTTGTCTATTTCGACCCCATATATGACTTAAGAACAAGGTGTGTTGAACATCATAAAAATACGAATAATAAGAGAGTGTTATGAGTAGTCAATCAATAGAGCAACAAGCCATTGAGGCAGAAGCTGCCGAGCAAGCAGAAATCGAAAAACGTCGCGAACGCTTAACCAACGAATCCACACGCATTATTGAGATAGCGGCTAATGAGCCATATTCAGCGTTGAAATGCATTCATCAGCTTAGTGTGGCGGGTGGTGCGACAGAAGCAACTTATATTGCTATTGAGCAACGTATTGTCGCAGATCAAGATGCTGCAGGTGCTTATCATTTGGCCTTGTTGGCTCAGAACACGCCTGACTTACCGATTGACGCCCGTCAGCTTATAGAGCTGGTCGTGGGCAAAGGTGATAACCAGCAGCGTCTCGCATTACTAAAAAACTTGCCATTGCCGCCAGTTGAGTTGATTAAAGCGCAAATTTTAGCCAGTGATGATGGTGATGCGATTGGTCAAATGAATGCGTACCTGCAAATCAATCCAGAAGGCTATGGCAGTCAGCATATGCTTGCTAGTGGTCAGTCAGATCAAGTCGTACCACTTAGCCCTGGTAAGTAAGACCCATGTTGATAGCCAGGCTTTATGGATAGATAGGCTTTGCAACTGAGCATTATTTTATAACTGAATTTTAATAGTTTTTGCTGTGACGTTTTTTAAGTTGAAAAAAATTGTTATAATGATGGGTTATCTAATCAATAATTAACGGCTTATTCAAGTCGTTAACTTTTCTAAACCCGACTGACGTTTATTTGCTGATTATCCTATTATTTAACCATGATTTTTTGGTGGTAATGGTTTTTGGCCAATAGTGACGTTATGAGTCAAGTGAGGCATATATGCAATACCCAAAACATTACGACGTGATAGTGATCGGTGGTGGTCATGCTGGCACAGAAGCTGCACTGGCAGCTGCGCGTATGGGTGCGCAGACCTTGTTATTGACCCATAATATCGAGACGCTTGGGCAGATGAGCTGTAATCCTGCGATTGGTGGTATTGGTAAGTCGCATTTGGTGCGTGAGATAGATGCGTTAGGTGGGGCGATGGCGCTGGCGACAGACAAAGCAGGTATCCAGTTTCGTGTATTGAATAGCCGTAAAGGCGCTGCTGTTCGTGCCACACGTGCGCAAGCAGATCGTATTTTATATAAAGCCGCTATTCGTCATACGTTAGAGAACCAGCCAAACCTTGATTTGTTTCAGCAAGCGGCCGATGATATTTTGGTCGAAAACGGTCGTGCTACAGCGGTTGTCACTTCAACGGGTATCATTTTTAAAACCCAAACTGTGGTATTAACTTCAGGAACGTTTTTGGGTGGCGTTATCCATATTGGTCTAGAGAATTCCAAAGGTGGGCGAGCAGGTGACCAACCTTCTATTAAGTTGGCCGATCGTTTGCGTGAGCTAAAACTACCAGTAGGGCGTCTAAAGACAGGTACGCCAGCTCGTATAGATGCACGTAGCGTTGACTTCAGTGTGATGACGGTTCAGCCAGGTGATACGCCACTACCAGTGATGAGCTATATGGGTGATGTGTCTATGCATCCAGAGCAGGTCAATTGCTATGTCACGCATACCAATGCGCGCACCCATGACATTATCCGTGAGAACCTAGATCGCTCGCCGATGTTCTCTGGCAAAATCGAAGGCGTGGGTCCACGTTATTGTCCATCGATTGAAGACAAGATTCATCGTTTTGCAGACAAAGACAGCCATCAGATATTTATCGAGCCAGAAGGTCTGACCACGCATGAGCTATATCCAAATGGTATTTCGACCAGCTTACCATTTGATGTGCAATTAGAGTTTATTCATAGTATGAAAGGGTTAGAGAACGCGCACATTACTCGTCCGGGCTATGCGATTGAATATGATTATTTTGATCCACAAAACTTAAAACCAACGCTTGAAACCAAGTCTATCGATGGTTTGTATTTTGCTGGTCAAATCAACGGTACGACTGGCTATGAAGAAGCGGGCGTGCAAGGTTTGTTAGCAGGTACAAACGCCGCTCTAGAAACCCAAGATAACAGCGAGTTTGATGTGTGGACACCGCGCCGTGATGAAGCGTATCTAGGCGTATTGGTGGATGATTTGATTACTCATGGTACGACTGAGCCGTATCGTATGTTTACCAGCCGTGCCGAATATCGCCTATTGTTACGTGAAGACAATGCCGATCAACGCTTGACTGAGACTGGGCGTAAACTGGGCTTGGTAGATGATGTGCGCTGGCAGGCGTATCAAGAAAAAATGGAAGCCATCGCTTCAGAAACGTCACGTCTAAAAGACATGTGGGCAACCCCTGGCAACGCGCTAGGCAAACAGGTTGCTGAGCAAACGGGTGAAGTGTTATCAAAAGAAGCGACTGCTTATGATTTGCTCAAGCGTCCGCAAATACATTTTGCTGATATCGCTGCCATCACTGATTCGCAGGTCGATACGCAAGTAGGCGAGCAGATTGAGATTTCTGTCAAATACGCAGGCTACATTGATCGTCAGCAAGAAGATATTGATCAGATGAAGCGTTTAGAAAATACCGCGCTACCGATGGACTTTGATTATAGTGCAGTCTCTGGCTTATCAAATGAGATTGTGCAAAAGCTCACGCAAGTTCGTCCTTCGACTTTAGCCCAAGCCGGACGAGTGAGTGGTGTGACACCTGCCGCCATTCAGCTGCTAGCCATGACAGTCAAAAAGCACAAAAAAGCGAAGGCAGCATTAGAGTCATAGCAGTTTCATGCTATATAAATAGTGTCTAAAAGCCCATAGCAATTTTTTGTTATGGGCTTTATTTATTCAAAATAGAATCTTCATTAAAAGAAAGCAGTCTGTAACCTTGTCTTACTTGCTGCATTCTCTCTATACTAAGTCAGAAAAACGTCTTACTATTTGCTAATTTATCTCGCTGATGTCCATACTATGGTGGGCATACTACCGAACTGAGCCTATTTATGCTTGATGCCATTGTATTTGCCATTACCATCGTTTTACCCAACCTTGCCTTAATGTGGTTGGGCTTTTTTATGCAAAGAAAGGGGCAGGCGAGTAAGGTCTTTGTCGATCAAGCTTCAAGCTTCGTTTTTAACTACTGTTTGCCTTGTTTGCTGTTTTTTAGTCTGGTTGATAGTGATGTTGATTATGCCAAGCAAATCACCTTAATTATTGCCGGCATTTTAGTCACCTTTATTCTATTTATTGGTGCAGAGATTTACGCCAAGTGCTTTGTTAGCAAACCTGCTGACCAAGGTGTCTTTGTGCAAGGCGTATATCGTAGTAACATGGCCATTATAGGTCTAGCCACCGTGGCCAACGCTTATGGTGAGAGCGGCTTGAGTATCGGTGCGGTTTATATGGGTGTGGTGACAATCCTATTTAATATCTTAGCGGTGATTACACTGAGCCGTGTGTCTAAGAGTGTGAATGATACTTGGCACAGCCGCAGCGTCATGATAGGTAAAAAGCTACTGACCAATCCCCTTATTTTAGCGCTGGTCAGTGCCTTTATTTATAAAGCCCTGCCATTACCACCACTCACTGGTGTGATTCATACCACGGGTGATTTATTGGCCGCTGTTGCACTACCGCTTGCCCTTATTTGTGCAGGTGCCAGTATTGATATGAAATCTATGTTACATCCTTCAGGGTTATCGATGCAGGCGAGTATTGGCCGAATTATCATTGCACCATTGGTTGCCATTGGTGTGGGCTTGGCATTTGGTTTATCAGGCGTGCATATGGGTGTGCTGTTTTTGATGGTGGCGTCACCTGCTGCGGCTGCCAGTTATGTCATGGCCAAAGCCATGGGTGGTAATGCGATCTTAGCAGCCAATATTTTAGCATTTACCACCGTGGTTGGTATGTTTGGCATGGCCGTTGGGGCAGCCATATTACGTGGACTAGGGTGGATGTAAGAGTTGATATCGACTTTTATACCAAGTACTCAAAGTAAGAGTAGCCTTGTTATTCTAATTTTTCGAATGTTCAACACGTTCTGGTTTGATGATCAAGTATCATTAAAAAATCCAGTATCGCAATAGTGATACTGGATTTTTTCTTATATAAGAAGGTGCTGTCTGATGGTCAGGATAGTCGCTAATTTTTATTACCAATGATAGCTGGCACCCACTAGCCATTCACGGTTATCAAGAGGACTATAGTCGTTATCATCGAACGCGTCGCGCTGAACATCGAAAATGTTATTAATGGCAGCATAAAGGCTTAAGTTTGCAGTGGCGTCATAATTAATCTTCGTATCAAATGTCCACCATGATGGCGAGTAAGATTGCTCACTGGTATCAATAAGCTGCTCTGATTCGTAATTGAGACGAGGAATGAGCTGTACCTGATCGTTAATCTGATAATCAAGTGCCAGCATTGCCTTATGATTTGGCTGATAGGTGAGCTCACTGTCAGTTGTATTGTTATGAGTGTGAATGTAAGCATAGTTTGCTTGGAGCTTAGCATTATCATCAATCCACCAGTTTAGTCCGATGTCACCGCCGTAAGTTTCTGCACTCTCAACATTCATGTATTTATAAACAGCAATACCGTTCACAATGACTGCGTCATCAACCTGAATCAAGTCTTTGATGTCGTTATAAAAACCATTAATACTGAGGTTGAGGGTATCACTTAATTGACTTTGATAGCCAACTTGATAACTGGTTGAAGTCTCAGGCTCTAGTTCGCTATTGCCCGTTACTTTATAGCCATAATTACTGTGGTCAAAAATATAATAGCGTTCTTTTAGGTTAGGTACACGGTAACCACCACCGATGCTACTGCGGAAACTATGCTCACGACCACTGGCATCTAGATAGTTGTATTTGACTGCTACTTTTGGTGCGACGTGATCACCAAAATCCTCGTCATCTTGATAGCGGATGCCACTCAGAATCTCCCAATTATCACCAATGAGCCAGTCATCTTGTAGGTACATTTCACCCACATCACGGCTGACATCGTCTTCAGTCAGCTCACTGACTTGGTTGTTGGTCTGGGTTAACTCGTCTTTTTGTAATTGTCCACCTATTTGTAACAGGTGAGTATGATCATCAGACAGTACTAATGCAGGAAAATCAAGCTGAGCTTGTGCAAGGGTAGTGGTGATATTGGTATCACGATCTGTGGTAACCGTTTGCCCATTTTTAGACTCCGAATCACTTTGATAGTCTTCATACAATGCTTGCCCTGATAGCTTATAGGTTTTGCTACGGTCGTTACTATGCGGGGCAATATCCGCACGGGCACCAATGCTAAACCGCTGTCTGGTGATATCTTCATTGGTTTGATAATCTAGATAATTGCCTTTGGAATAGTAATCAAAGAGGCTAGTGTCGTCTTCTTTATATTGACTTGCCTCTACCCAGTATTGTGAGTTGCTGATTAAACGAGTATTTTCCTCGCTATTAACTGTTTTACTATCAATTGCTTTGTCTGATTGACCATCAGGGGTATAGCTTAAGCGTGCGCTAACCTGTGACTGCTCACTGGCATCTTTTAGCTGCGCCCATGCATCTGGATCTAAGCTTAAGCCTGCATCGTCTAAATAAGAACCAGATAGTCTGGCATGTATACGATTACCTTCATCCAATGCCCCTTCGATACTGGCTTCTACATAGCGCTTATTTGCATCGAAATTATTGCCAGATGGGTTTTGTTTACCATTACTGGCGATTTCTGTGGTGATATGTCCTTTTGTCTCGCTGATAGGTTTGGTAATAATATTAATAACACCGCCCATCGCCGCACTACCAAACTGAGCAGAGGCCGCCCCTTGTACGACTTCAATCTGTTCGATATCCACGTTCATATATTGGTTTAGATTGACGGTTGAGTTAGTACTGGCAGTAATGGGTAAGCCATCAATGAGCACCAATACCTGGTCACCAGTAAATCCTTGCATACTAACTTGATAGCCAGTTTTGCCGTGCACTTCGCTAAGATAAACATTGGGCAGAAGCGCTAAGGCATCTTTTAATGTGTGTGCATGGTTGTCATCTAGTTTTTGCCTATTCAATATCTGTACTCGTACAGGGGCATCACTGAGCGTACGATCTGAGCGGGTAGCGGTCACCACAATAGGATCGAGTTGGGCGCTTGGCATCCCTTGATCGTCAGTCGTGTCGTTGCTTATGTCATTATTGGTGTCATTATTGGT